>NZ_JAHKKC010000015.1:0-110735 GCF_020496585.1 Alcaligenes sp. 13f | reverse complement strand
TCATGGGGGTCTCGCGGGCCTCGTTCTCGATATTCACATTGGTTTGGCGATTGGCCAGCAAGGTGTCCACCACTTTCCAGGACTTGTTGCGGATCGCCAGCATCAAAGAGGGATTGCCCTTGGAGTCCACCGCATTGGGGTTCGCCCCTTTGATGAATTCCTGCTCGATGATATTGGGACGATCATTTTCCAGCGCCAAATACCAGTTCCGGCTTTCCAGCTGCTGTTCCTGCGCCGACACGGGGGCTGACAATAGCAAGGCCAGGGGAAGCATCATGGAAAGGATGGTTTTATTAGGTATTTTTCTTTTAAAAATCATGTTATTAAATCCTTTTCATAAAGTACTTTATCAGGTTATGAAAGTACAAATGACTGCTGCTTCACGCGTTGATCTTCCGTAATCAAGACGGCAGCATTTATCTATAAACAACTTCAAGAACAAGCAGTAAGCTCTTGATTATTAATACAAATTAGCATTTTAACGCCAGTTTTTACCTGGACCAAAAGACGAAAAAATTACGTAAATTTCTATTTTTATGTTTAAAAACAAATAATTAGATATAAATCTTAAAGCAATAAATTAACTTTACATTGCTTTTCACAAGGTACTGAATCCGAACTAAAACGGACTCTACAGCTTCACAAAAACCTCTAAATGAGATTAACTTAAAGCTGT
Source organism: Alcaligenes sp. 13f (assembly GCF_020496585.1). Lineage (NCBI taxonomy): Bacteria > Pseudomonadati > Pseudomonadota > Betaproteobacteria > Burkholderiales > Alcaligenaceae > Alcaligenes > Alcaligenes sp. 13f. Next base: position 110,059 of record NZ_JAHKKC010000015.1, on the reverse strand, counting down.
ACCTTACTGAATAATCTGAAGAAATTTTCCGTGCTGGCCTCTTCCACTTCCTTAACTGATATCCCACGAAGCTCCGCAATCTTCTCGGCCACATGAACGACCAAGGAAGGATTATTGGTTTTGCCACGATACGGTACAGGAGCCAAAAATGGCGAGTCTGTTTCGATCAGCAAGCGATCCAGCGGCACTCGCTGTGCCACCTCTTGCAGCTGAGTCGCGTTCTTGAAGGTCACAATCCCGGAAAAGGAAATATAAAAATTCAGATCCAACGCCGCTTGTGCCACTTCCCAGGTTTCCGTGAAACAGTGCATCACGCCCCCGGCAATCTGCGCCTGTTCTTCGCGCATGATGGCAATCGTGTCTTCACTGGCCGAGCGGGTGTGGATAATCAAGGGCAGGCCCGATTCACGGCTGGCACGGATATGGGTACGGAAACGCGCACGCTGCCAATCCAGAGGCTCTTGCAAGCGGTAATAGTCCAGACCGGTCTCCCCAATCGCCACGACTTTAGGGTCTTGAGCATGCTTGAGCAGTTCCTCGACCGTCGGCTCGGTGACTTTCTCGTAATCCGGATGCACACCCACCGAGGCAAACAGATGGCCGTGAGGACGCACCAGGTCCATCAAACCGGGCCAGTCGTCCATATCCACGCTGACCACCAGCGCACAGCCCACCTGGTTCTGGCGCATCCTGTCCAGGATGTCGTCCAGATTTTCAGCAAGCTCGGGGAAATTAAGATGGCAATGCGAATCAACAAACATGATTAGAGGGTACTTTTTTAAACACGACGACATGCCTGGTGCAAACGGTCCAGGGCATGATGAATAAACAATTTAGCATTGAGCGGATGATTGCCCAGCCTCTTTTGCTGGACCAGCCACTTCAGGGCTTCCGTCACCGCTGTGGTGTTGGATTGGGCGGCCAAGGCATCAATGCGTTTTTGCAGGGAAGGATAGTAACGCGCCGGTTGGGCAAAGCCACCCAGCTGAATATCGACAAACAAGCGCTGCCAATGGTCGATCCACTCTTGGGCAGGCAGTTTTTCCAGCGTATCGGCCAAGGACAGGTCCGCCTCTCGACCCGCTTTCAGCACCCCATCCATCCAGGCACTGAGCCAATCGGGACACGGAGCATTCATGTCCTGGCTGGCACTCAACGCTTTTAGCGGCGCCCCGCCCCAGGCAGCCAACCAGTCCGAGGCCTGATCCACCCCTTGTTGCTCCAGCCATTGCACCGATTGCTGGGCATCGGGTGCGGGTAAAGGCAAACGGCGGCAACGCGACACCAGTGTGGGCAGCAGCCGATCTGGTGCATCGGCAACCAGCAAAAAGACAGTACGATCTGCGGGCTCTTCCAGCACCTTCAGCAAGGCATTGGCGGATACCAGATTCAGGGCTTGAGCCGGATACAGCACCGCGACGCGCCAGCCCCCTCTATGAGTGGCAGTATTGAACCAATGCTGCAACTGACGCAATTGCTCCACCCGGATGTCACGGGAAGGATTTTTACGGGCGGCTGAATCCTTGGCCAGATCGCCTTCCTGGGTATCTGGCCCCTGCTCTTCAAGAGCAAGCGCATCCGGGCGCAGCAGACGCAAATCGGGGTGATTCCCCCCCCGCACCCACTGACAGGCCTGACATTGGCCACAAGCCAGACCCTGCACCGGCTGATCGCACAATAAACTGGCCGCGGCCGCTCGGGCGAATTGCGTCTTGCCGATGCCCGGCAGACCGTGGATCAGCCAGGCATGGGCAAAACGCTCCCGATTGCCCAACCAGCTTTGGGCGGTCTCGATCTGCCAGGGTAGAAAAGTCAAACTATCAGACACCGTATTGCCTCAAGGTTGCATATCAAAAGGCCTGATTCACGCAGGAAAGACAAGGCCATCGTCCCCGCTTGAACAGCTCAGCGCACATTGTAATATGAACCGGTAAAATGCCTGCTCCACTACCAAGGATGATGAAGTGAGCTTATTGATCGGGCTGGCCGCCAAAGCGCGTTCAGGCAAAGACACCGTCGCCAGTTTGCTACTGGCACACAACCCCTTATTGGCCGCCTATGCCCTGGCCGACCCCGTGAAAATGGGTTGCGAAGTGCTGTTTGGCTTGAGCCCGGCCCAGGCCTGGACAGACGACAGCCTGAAAGAGGTGCCAATTGCCCTGTGGCAGCGCTCCCCCCGTCAGTGTTTCCAGCTACTGGGAACGGACTGGATGCGCCAGCGCGATCCCGATCACTGGCTACGCCGCGCCCAGCATGTACTGGAATTCGGGCCAGGCGCCCCCCTGGCCAAAAACAGTCAGGACTACTCGGTCTGGGCACTGGCCCTGGCGGCGATTTACGGCATGTCGCCTGAACACCTGGATGACAAACAGGCTGATCAAGTGGATGCCTTTTGGGGCTTGAGCCCGCGTCAGGCGGCCGAGCACCTGCGCAGTCAGGTTCTGGCTGAATACCCGGATTATGAACAACGTCGTCAAAGCCTGCCCCTGTTCCCGCCCAGCCACCAGCTTCCTGATATGAGCCAGGCCCGCTGCCTGCTGATTAAAGACATTCGCTACGAAAACGAGGCCAATTTTATCCGTGAGCACGGCGGGGAAATCTGGCATATCGAACGTCCCGGCAATCCAGTGATCAGCCAGCACTCTTCCGAGTGGGGTGTGGAACGTGCCCCCCAGGACTATCTGATTCGCAATGACGCGGGCCTGGAAGAACTGGCCAGCAAGGTTCGTGATGTGTGGACGGGGTTTACGCAACGGCACGGTCTGACGCTCTGAACCCTAGTCACTTGGCTAGGGTTTTAACCCTCCGGACACTACCCGACATTCCCCAAGAAGCATTCAGGCCCCGAAAGGGGCCTGTGTTGTGTTTAACGCTTCAGAATATATTTGGCGACGGCCCGGTTATGTGCGGCCAGATTCGTCGAGAACTCGCTGGTCCCATCTCCACGCGACACAAAATAATAGAAATTGTGCTTTTCCGGATGCAGGGTCGCCATCAAGGAGGCCTTGCCGGGACTGGCTATCGGCGTGGGAGGCAGGCCATTGCGCGTATAGGTGTTCCAGGGCGTATCCGTCGTTAGATCACGCTTGCGAATACGGCCGTCATAGGCCGAACCCATGCCATAAATAACAGTCGGGTCTGTCTGCAATGGCATGCCTACCCGCAAACGATTCATGAACACCCCGGCCACGCGTGCCCGGTCCTGGCTGTGGCCCGTCTCGCGCTCCACGATAGATGCCATGATCAAGGCTTCATATGGGGTCTTCAAGGGCAAATCTGCGTCCCGGTCCGCCCAAAGCTGCTCCAGCAGCTCCTGCTGGGCCTGAAAACCGCGACGCAGGATGTCCACCTCCGCCGTACCTGGCACAAACACATAGGTATCGGGATAGAACAGGCCTTCAGGATGGACCGCTTCCACGCCAAAACGCTTCAGCAAATCGGCATCACTGACATCCGCCAAGGTCTGCCGGACCTGCGGATTGCTCGCAAGCGTTTCACGTATTCGTTGATAGGTCCACCCTTCGGGAATCGTCAGGCGGGTTTGCAGCATATTGCCGCTGGACATGCGCTCCATCACCATCCAGGGCGTATCACCGCGCACGGCCTCGTAGGCACCCGCTTGCAAGGAGGTATCCAGACCGGAGAGTCGCGCCATCCAGACAAACGCATCTTCCTGAATATCAATCCCGGCCTGCTGCATGCTGCGCGCAATCGCGCGGGGGCCGGAGCCTGCAGGCACCACATAGTCGATGCGTTCGGCACTCATCGTCACGGGCTGCTTCTTGGCCCAATACCAGGCGCCACCCGCTATCACACAGGCGACGACAACCAGAAGGCCCAACAGGGCAGAGAAGATCTTGACAGTTTTTTTCATGCGAGCGCTATTGTAATCAGAATAAGGCGGCATATTCCTGAATATGTGTCACAGTCAAACACAGAAACCGGGACAGGCCCGCGCTACCGGATTGCGCTATCCAGCTCATGCCCTGATCCCAGCGGGGATATGCCCCTGAAACCGGCCTCACACACGGTATCATTGATGTTTAAATTTATTTTTTCGCTCAGCCATGACCGGAATGCCAGCCCCCTCCTCTTTCGCCCTGCCTGATTTGTGCGTCCTCCAGTTTCAGGGAGCCGATGCCGTGTCCTTTCTCCATGCTCAAGTCAGCAATGATTTGGAGCATCTGGCAGCCGACCGCGCCTGCATCGCGGCCTATTGCACCGCCAAAGGTCGCAGTTTGGCGACCATGGTCTTGTGGCGCGAACAGGACGAGACCGTCTATGCCCTGGTGCGCCGTGACCTGAGCGAGGCCCTGATCAAGCGCCTGCGCATGTTCGTGCTACGCAGCAAAGTGACGATCAGTCTGGCCGAGTTGCAGGTTTACGGTGTGGCGGATCAATCCGCTGCCCAAGCGGTCTGGAATTTGCAGCGCGATGGTGACGACACCTTCATCCAAGCCCCCGGCGAGCTGGACGGCTTGAATCGCTACTGGCGGATTTCTCCCCAGCAGGATACGAACGCTCAGGCTTCTGAGGGTCGTTGGGAAACGGCGGATATTTTGGCGGGCTTGCCCTGGATCAGCGCCGACACGCAAGATCTGTTCATTCCCCAGACTCTGAACCTGGACCTGATCGACGGCATCAACTTCAAGAAAGGCTGCTATCCCGGCCAGGAAGTGGTGGCACGCAGCCACTATCGAGGCACGATCAAGCGCCGCATGATGGCCGCCCGCAGCGCCATTCTGGACACGGCACCACAGGTGCAAGAAGCCGCCGATGTGTTCCTGGTCTCTCAAGGTGCAAAGCCGGTTGCGGCTGCGCGCATTATCAACCGCGCCTGGCAAGCCGAGCAGCAGCGTCTGTATGTCTTGATGGAAGTGGTACTGGCGGACCTGGAACAAGGCCAGTTTCAACTGGAGCAAGGACAGGCGCTGGAATTGCAGCCCCTGCCCTACGCTCTGCCAGAACTTAGCTCTTCTGACGGTACAAATTAAGAATGCTGGAGAAATCCAGCCCGGCATTCTGACCCTGTGCGGCATGCAAGGCGAACAGGTTACGTGCCAGTTCGCCTAAGGGTGTCGCACTGTTTTGGCTCACGGCCGCATCGGCCGCCAAACCCAGATCTTTCAGCATCAAACCTGTTGCAAACCCACCCTGATAATCACGCGAAGCCGGTACATCCGGCATCACGCCAGGCCAGGGGTTGTACAGTTCGGTCGCCCAGTTACGGCCAGAGCTGCGCGCCATGATGGACGATAGCACTGCCGGGTCCAGACCGTGAGCAACGCCCAGAGCCAGGGCCTCGGCGGTACCCGCCATCAAAATCCCCAAGAGCATATTGTTGCAAATCTTGGCAACCTGGCCCGCACCGGCTTTACCGGCGTGGAAAATGTTCTTGCCCATGGCTTCCAGGTAAGGACGCGCTTTTTCCAGCGCCGGATCCTCGCCCCCGACCATAAAGGTCAAGGTGCCGGCCATTGCGCCGCCAGTACCACCGGAAACAGGCGCATCCAGCATCAACAGACCCAGCTTGGCCGCCTTGGCCGCCAGATCCTGGCTGGTTTGAGCATCAATCGTGCTGCAATCAACCAGCACTGTGCCGGGGGCCACGGCCTGCAACAAGCCGTTCTCGCCCTCGTAAACCTGACGAACGTGGCGACCAGCAGGCAGCATGGTAAAGACCATCTGCGCGTCTTTGGCGATCTGCACCGCCGACTCGCCCACTTGCGCCCCCGCTGCCTGCAGCTCCTTCATGGCCTCTGCATTCAGGTCAAAGACCTTCAGGCTATGGCCGGCTTTGAGCAGATTCAGCGCCATGGGTTTGCCCATATGGCCCAGCCCGATAAATGCAATCGTGTTACTCATTTTGTCTCCTCGTCATTATGAAAACGGCGCCGTCAGGCGCCGCAGCGGTCTGCCTGGATCACAGGTCAGCCAAGGGATGAGTCGTTTCTGCAGGCCAGGCGGGAACAAAAAAACGTTCCACCCAGCGGGCATCAGCCTGTTCCAGCGAGGCCGGATTCCAGCGTGGCTGTTTGTCTTTATCAATCAGCAGTGCGCGTATGCCTTCCTGGAAGTCACCCTGTACGCCACATTGCAGCGACACAATGTATTCCAGGCGGAAGACATCAGCCAAAGACAGGTGGTGTACACGCTCCAGCAGTTCAAAGGACAAACGAGCCGAACCTGGAGCACCTTTGGCGAAGGTCTGTGCGGCACGGGACAGCCAGGGGTCGGCACTGTCCTGCCACTGCTGCAGAGCCTGTGTAATGCGTTCAAACTCACGACTGGCGCAGACATCACGCAGCATGGCGTAGTTTTGCTCCAGCGGGCCGGTATCGGGGCGAGCGCCCTCTGCCAGACTACGCAGGACCTGATGCACGCTGCTATCACGAGCGTCACGTTCATCAGACCAGTTCGTGGCTTGCAAGGCCTTGAGCAAGGCATCGAAATGCACCCGTGGCAAGTAGGCATCGGCCAAGCCCAGGAACAAGCAATCCGAGGCGTTGATTTGCGCGCCGCTCAGCGCCAGGAAATGGCCGATACCCGCAGGCAGATGTGACAGCATCCAGGTGCCACCCACATCGGGGAACAGGCCAATGGAGATTTCGGGCATGGCAAAACGCGTGGTATCGGTCACCACACGATGGCTGGCGCCGTTGAACAAGCCCACGCCCCCACCCATTACAATCCCGTCACCCCAGCACAGGATAGGTTTTGGGAAGGTGTGGATCAGATAATCCAGGCGGTATTCCACATCGAAGAATTCGCGGGCGTACTCGTTATCCCAGGCCGAACCACCCTGGTTCTTTTGCATGGAGGCATACAGCGAATGCAGATCGCCCCCGGCACACAGGGCCTTTTCTCCGGCGCCATGCAACACGATCATGGCAATACTGGAATCCTGCGCCCATTCCTGAAACTGCTTGAACAGCAGCTGGCACATCTCCAAATTCAGCCCATTCAGGGCTTGCGGGCGGTTCAGCGTAGCAACACCAATCGCCTTGCCGTTCTGGCCGGGCAGGCGATCAAACAAAACAGAATCCGTCATCGAATATCAGCTCCAAGATCTATGATTTGTCGTGCAATGATGACACGCATGATCTCGTTTGTGCCTTCCAGAATCTGGTGCACCCGAGTATCGCGCACCAGTCGCTCAACAGGATAATCCTTCAGGTAACCATAACCGCCAAAGAGCTGTTGTGCATCCACGCAGGCCTGAAAACCCAGATCCGTGGCCATACGCTTTGCCATGGCGCAGTAGGTGCTGGCCTGACTGCTACCGGCGTCCAGGTGCGAAGCGGCCAGGCGCACCATTTGGCGGGCGGCAACCACGCTGGTCAGAATGTCGGACAACTTGAATTGCAGAGCCTGGAACTGGTCCAGATGCTTGCCGAACTGGCGGCGCTCCTGCATATATTGACGGGCAGCATCATAAGCACCCTGGGCGGCTCCTACCGAGCAGCAGGCAATATTGATGCGCCCACCGTCCAGGCCCTTCATGGCCAGTTTGAAGCCCTCGCCCTCCTGGCCCAGCATGGCCGAGGCAGGAACGCGTACGCGCTCAAAGGTAATGCCCCGTGTGGACTGACTATTCCAGCCCATCTTCAATTCTTTACGACCGTAAGTGATACCAGCGGCATCGGCAGGTACGGCAAAAGCGGAAATCCCCTTTGCGCCATCCCCTCCGGTACGAGCCATAACCACCAACAAGTCCGTGTCCCCGGCACCGGAAATAAAGGCTTTGCTGCCGCTGATCAGGTAGTCGTCGCCATCACGCTCGGCACGTGTCCGCAGCGAGGCGGCATCCGAGCCTGCGCCCGGTTCGGTCAAACAGTAAGAGCCTAGTTTCTGGCCGCTGCTCAGCAGCTCGCCCCATTGGGATTTGACTTCGTCCGTACCCCAGGTGCCGACCATCCAGGTAACCATATTGTGGATAGTCAGAAATGCGGTGGTCGAGGGATCAACTGCCGCCATTTCTTCGAACACCAGGCTGGACTCCAGACGCCCCAGGCCCAGGCCGCCGATGGATTCCGGGGCATACAAGCCGCAAAAACCCAACTCGCCGGCTTTACGGAACGCCTCGATCGGGAAAATCTGTTCCTCATCCCAACGTGCCGCATGCGGTGCCAGTTCCCCTTGTGCAAACTCGCGAGCCGCTTGCGCAAAAGCGTTCTGATCGTCTGTCAGTATCATGTCTGTCTCCTTATTTTTACCCACCATAATGCGTGCCGCCCCCTTTAGTTGTCGTGCTGATGACAATCAGCCGTTTCATAGAGGGCAGTGCAAGGCGGGAGGCGACAGTCTAGCTGAAAGTAGCGGCCTGATGATCAGGCACAGACGAACTAGGCGCGGGCGGGTTTGCGCCGGGGTCTGGCGGCAGCGCGGGCAGCCAGCTTGTGTGCATAACGGCGACGGCGGGAATCCATGGGGTCAAAGACCAGCTCGCGATAGACTTCTACCCGGTCCTGATCCTGCAAGAGTTGGTCCAGCTGGCAGCGTTGGCCGTAGACACCGACGTGCAGCCCGTCCAGTCCCTGTTCGTCGTCCAGCGGCGGCAAGCCGCATTCACGCAGGCCTTCGGCAATGCCAGCTTTTAACAGGGCATCACGTACACAACTGCCCGCAGGCAAACGCAGGGCGGCTTTCCAGACCTGCGCCTGAGTAGCCACAATCACGCTGACGGATAATTCAGTCACCGTAGACCTCTTGGGCGCGGCGGGTGAAGGAATCGATAAAGCTGTTGGCAACACGGTTAAAGATGGGACCGACCACCATTTCCAGCGCGCGGCTGGAGAACTCGTACTCCATGGTGAAGACGATCTTGCAACCGTCTTCGCCCAAAGGAGTAAACTGCCAATCCCCCGTCAAGGCCGAGAAGGGCCCTTTGACCAGGCGCAAGACAATCCGATTGGGATAATCGTGTTCGTTACGTGTGGTGAAGGTTTGACGAATACCCGCAATGCTGATGGTAACCGAGGCTTCCATCCCCTTTTCGTCACGCTGGTTGACACTGGCGCCACCACACCACGGCATGAATTCAGGGTATTTTTCCACCTCTGCAACCAGGTCAAACATCTGTTCGCAGCTATAAGGAAGGAGGACGGAGCGTTTTACTGTATGCATCAGGTCTGGTTAATAGATAGAATGTTCTGATTTTACAATCTATGGTTGGCAATTAATTCATGAGTATTGTTGATAATCGCAAGGCTACCCACGAATATTTTATCGAAGAGCGCTTTGAGGCCGGTCTGGTCTTGGAGGGTTGGGAGGTCAAGGCGATCCGAGCTGGGCATGTTCAGCTCAAAGAAAGCTATGTCATCGTACGCGAGGGCGAGCTGTTTATTTTAGGAATGCACGTCAGCGCTTTGCCGACAGCGTCCACTCATATCCGGCCCGATGCCACTCGTACACGTAAACTGCTGCTCAAAGCCGAAGAAATCAGCAAGCTGATCGGCAAGGTTGAACAACGTGGTTACGCCCTGGTTCCCCTGAACCTCCACTACAAGAAAGGTCGTATCAAGCTGGACTTCGGTCTGGGACGCGGTAAAAAACTGCACGATAAACGTGATGTTTCCCGCGACAAAGACTGGAAGCGCGAACAAGAACGCTTGATGAAACACGACACCCGCCGTAAGACGAATGAATAAAACGGGCTAAAAAGCCCGTTTTGTTCCAAATCTCAATGTAATTTAACACGAGGGGCGGCCCGTTTGCTGAGCAAGCGGCCCAAAGCCAAGGTTGCCGTTCGCGCAACCCCTAAAATCGCCATGTGGTGCATCAGGTGCAGACTCATGTACATGATGCGAGCCAGCAAACCTTCCACAAACCAGCTCTTGCCGGACAAGACCCCCATCAGGCTCCCTACCCCACGGCTGTGGCCCACGGAAACCAGCGAGCCGTAATCCTTATAGACAAAGGGTGCTTCATCCACAGGCTTGCCCTGGATGCGAGCGGCCAGACGTTTGCGCAAGTAACTGGCTTGCTGGTGCGCGACCTGGGCACGTGCAGGCAGGAACTGACCTTCCTTGTCCCAGGGCACTTGTGCGCAGTCGCCCAAGGCCCAGATATAGGGATCGGGTGTGGACAGACAGGAATCCAGCACCAGCTGATTGATGCGGTTGACGGGCAAACCCAACTGGCCCAAAAAGGCAGGGGCTTCAATCCCCGCCGCCCAAACGCACAAATCGTTGGGATATTGACCACCGTTCGCATCCTCGATGTGGTCCGCCGCCAGACGGCTGACCCGCACCGAGGTCCGTACCGCTACGCCACGCTGCTCCAGCAGACTTTGAGCGGTAGCGGACAGCTTGGGCGGCAGAGCAGACAGAATGCGATCGGCGCCTTCCAGCAAGGTAATGCGCACTTCGCGGTCCGAACTGCTGCCCGGAATGCTGTAAATGCTTAAATCAGCACGGGCTTCCAGCAACTCGGCAGCCAGTTCCACCCCCGTTGCCCCGCCCCCGACAATATTGATGTACAGCGGTGCCCCCGGTTCACGCTGCGCGCGGCGTGTCACACTGATCAGTTCATTGAGCAATTTCAAACGGAAACGCTCTGCCTGATGGGTCGAGTCCAAGGCCAGCGCGTGTTCATGGGTGCCAGGCGTATTGAAAAAATTGGATTTGCTACCCACGGCCATCACCAGGGTGCCATAGGACAGGCTGCGTTCCGGAAAGACTTCTTCATGATCGGGCCCCAGGACAGGAGCCAGCGTAATGCTGCGCTGCTCGCGATCTATACCGGTCATTTCACCTTGAATAAAAGTGAAACCACAGTCTCGTGCCAGCATGAAATATGACAGCCCTTCGCGGTGAATATCCAAGGTGCCGGCGGCAACCTCGTGCAAGGACGGTTTCCAGATATGGTCACTGTCTTTGTCGACCAGAAAGATATGCTGACGCCCGAACTGACGTCCTAACTTGGCAGCCAGCTCCAGGCCACCTGCCCCGCCCCCCACGATCACCACTTGATACGACTGCGTAGTAGACATCCAGAACTCCTTGGGACTTGTCTTGAGCAAAGAGAGTATCAGAACCGCCGCCTTATACTTTAAATCAAAACAGATAAGGACTATAGCGATCTGTAGACGCCGCCAGGCGCGCCCAGAAGAGCCGGCCTGTGCTACCACCCGAATATGTGGCTCTTTTGCGCTTTAATAGGCCTTAGATCAAAGACCGGCGCAAACAAATAGGTCCAGCAGCAGTGCATGTCGTAAAATCAAGGGGTTTGGTCTTGCTTCCCCTTAACGATCGAAATAGAGCAGCAGCACAGCAGCTATTGATACGGTATGATGCTGACTTTGTCCTATTCACTTATTTTTTGCCTGCCATTATGCACGACGATGTTCCCCGAAAATCCCAACGCGCGACTCGAAAAGGGCGCGAACGCCGCGACAAAATCCTGGAAGTGGCTTCCGAGGTTTTTCGCGAGAATGGTTTTGAGGCCACATCCATGTCCCAAATCGCTGCATTGGCAGGCGGCTCCAAGGGCACACTCTACAACTACTTCCCCTCCAAAGAAGACCTCTTGCTGGCTGTCCTGCTGACAGGCGCCCAGGAATTTACCGAACAGGTCTTGACCAAGCTGGACTGCGAAGGCGATATTCGCGAAGAACTGAAGCGCTTTTTGCTGCCCATGCTGCGCAATCTTTACTCCAAGCAAACCGCCCAATTGTTGCGTATCGTCGTCTCTGTAGGTGGCCACAGCGATATCGGCAAGCGTTTCATGGAGATGCTGGATGACCAGATCTGGGACGGCGTAAAGTGCTTTTTTGCCCGCCACATCGAACGCGGGACCTTGCGCAAGCTGGACCCGGCATTGATGGTGGAACACTTCCGCTGCCTGAGCGAAGGCGAAATTATTCTCCTGCTGATGGGTGCTATGGAACCCTGGAGCGAAGAACACATTCAAAGCGAAACCGAACATATTCTGGATATGTTCTTGCACGTTTACCAAAACGACACAGCAAACTAAGGCTGTATCAATCGGCGGCAAGCGCTGATTGCCATCTCCCTACGGTTCCCGGCTTTTATGCTCTACAGCTGACAGCGAACCCTTCAAGACAATCTAAATCCATGCCGCCCGATCCAGGGCGGTGACGACGATTCCCTTTTCCCCATCACTACCTTTCACCAGCGCCCTGCCCCTGATCGGTACCGATCGTCAGGATTGAACCTGTGCTTCTCCCTGCCCTACACCACGAGCACTCGGCGATACTTGTACAAGCTCGCACACCGACTCCAGCCTGCCAATACGGCAACATAGACGCACTATCAGGCTAAAAGAACCACAAAACGAAATCGCCTGAGCACGGACAAGAGCAAGAACAGAAGCGCAGGCAAAAGATGCGCCCGAAAACGACAACACCCCGACATGGAAGCTCCATGTCGGGGTGTTGAGTCTTGACTGGCTTGACCAGCGTACTGCCAGAGACGTTTCCCTGGCAGTGGCTTAGGTCTTGGTCTTAGGCCTTGGCCAGACGCTGCCAGGTGTCCACAACCGTGTCAGGGTTCAGCGACAGCGAAATAATGCCTTCTTCGCTCAGCCACTTGGCCAGATCGGGGTGGTCGCTAGGGCCTTGGCCACAAATACCGACGTATTTGTTTTGTGCCAGACATGCCTTGATGGCACGGCTCAACATGAACTTCACGGCTTCGTCGCGCTCGTCGAAGTCAGCAGCCAACAGTTCCATACCGGAGTCACGATCCAGACCCAGGGTCAACTGAGTCATGTCGTTGGAACCGATGGAGAAGCCGTCAAAGTACTGCAGGAACTTCTCGGCCAAAATAGCGTTGGAAGGCACTTCGCACATCATGATCAGGCGCAGGCCGTTTTCGCCACGAGCCAGACCGTGGGAAGCCAGCAGCTCAACCACACGCTCTGCCTGACCCAGGGTACGCACGAATGGCACCATGATTTCGACGTTGGTCAGACCCATTTCGTCGCGCACTTTCTTCAGGGCTTCGCATTCCATCTTGAAGCATTCTGCGAAGTCTTCGGACAGGTAGCGAGCCACACCGCGGAAGCCCAGCATTGGGTTCTCTTCCTCGGGCTCGTAGCGCGAACCACCCACCAGTTTGCGGTATTCGTTGGACTTGAAGTCCGACAAACGCACAATGACGGGCTTGGGGTAGAAGGAAGCGGCCAGAGTCGCAATACCTTCAGCCAGTTTTTCCACGAAGAAAGCACGTGGGCTGGCGTAGCCACGAGCCGCCGATTCCACCGCCTTTTTCAGGTCGCTATCCACATTGGGGTAGTCCAGAACGGCTTTGGGGTGAATCGCGATGTTGTTGTTGATGATGAATTCCAGACGAGCCAGACCCACACCATCGTTAGGAATCTGCGAGAAGTCGAAAGCCAGTTGTGGGTTACCCACGTTCATCATGACTTTCAGGCCGATCTCGGGCATTTGGCCCCAGCTGACTTCTTCGATCTCGGTTTCCAGCAGACCGTCGTAAATACGGCCTTCGTCGCCCTCAGCACACGATACCGTCACTTCCTGGCCTTCTTTCAGCACGTCTGTGGCGTTGTTGCAACCGACCACGGCAGGGATGCCCAGTTCGCGAGCAATAATCGCCGCGTGGCAGGTGCGGCCGCCACGGTTGGTGACAATAGCCGAAGCCAGCTTCATGATGGGCTCCCAGTTAGGGTCCGTCATGTCGGTCACCAGCACGTCGCCGGGTTTGACCAGATCCATCTCGGAGGCATCCGCCACAATACGGACTTTGCCCGAACCGATCTTCTGGCCAATGGCGCGGCCTGTAACCAGCACGTCGCCGGTGGCTTTCAGGCGGTAACGCTCTTGCACATCGTTGCTGCCTTGCTGGGACTTAACCGTCTCAGGACGGGCTTGCAGGATGTAGATCTTGCCGTCGATACCATCACGACCCCACTCAATGTCCATGGGACGCTGGTAGTGTTTTTCAATAATGGTGGCGTAGCGAGCCAGTTCGATCACTTCTTCGTCGCTCAGGGAGTAACGATTGCGCTCGGACACAGGCACGTCCACGGTACGTACAGCGTGATCGGTGGTACGACCTTCGTCAAATTCCATCTTGATCAGCTTGGAGCCGATACGGCGGCTGATGATGGGGTAGTGACCGGAAGCCAGCGTTGGCTTGTAAACGTAGAACTCGTCCGGATTGACCGAACCTTGCACCACGGTTTCGCCCAGGCCGTAGGAGGAGGTCAGGAAAACCACGTCCTTGAAGCCCGATTCGGTGTCCAGGGTGAACATCACGCCGGCGCTGCCCTTGTCGGAGCGCACCATACGCTGGATACCAGCGGACAGAGCCACTTCAGCGTGAGCGTAGCCCTTGTGCACGCGGTAGGAAATAGCGCGGTCGTTGTACAGGGAAGCAAACACGTGGTGAATCTTGCTCAGCACCTCGTCAATGCCCACCACGTTCAGGTAGGTTTCTTGCTGACCGGCAAAGGAAGCGTCAGGCAAGTCTTCGGCGGTTGCGGAAGAACGCACGGCAAAGGAACCTTTGCCATCGGCGTCCAGCTCAGCAAACGCGTCACGTACGGCTTGTTCAAACTCGGCTGGGAACGGAGTGTCGATGATCCACTGACGGATTTCGGCACCGGCAGCAGCCAGTTCACGCACGTCGTCGGCATCCAGCGCGTCCAGACGCTGCTGAATGCGCTTGTCCAGATCCTTGTTTTTCAGGAAAACGCGGAATGCTTCGGCTGTTGTGGCAAAACCACCTGGCACGCGCACACCGGCATCAGCCAGCTGGCTGATCATTTCACCCAGCGAAGCGTTTTTACCGCCCACTGTGTCGACGTCCGTCATGCGGAGCTTGTCGAAACCAATTACGTAAGACATAAGTCACCTTGAATAGAAAAAAAAGCGTGTTTGCTTAAGGCAGTGATCCCAGCAGCGCTGTCTGTGTGATCTGTCCTAAGCAAACCTGCCTTTCCATCCCCCGATTCGAGCGGTAAATGGTAATCTTGCAAATTGTACCGTTTCCCGAGCATTGTGCACGACTTATTCCATGTCTTCTTCTCCTATTGAGCGTACCGTCTTTGTCGTTTCCGACAGCACGGGCATTACCGCCGAAACTTTCAGCAACTCCGTCCTGTCGCAATTCGCTCAATTCGAATTTCAGGCCATCCGGATCCCCTTCATCGATACCATCGAGAAAGCCCAGTCTGTCGCTGATCGCATCAACCAATGCGCGCAGGAACAGGGCCAGCAGCCTCTGGTCTTCAGCACCCTGGTTGACCCCAAGATGGCACATATCATTGGCGCGGCCAATTGCACCTTCCTGGACTTGTTTGGTGCCTTTGTACGACACATCGAACGCGCCCTGGGGGTGAAATCCAGCCGTTCCGTGGGCCGTTCGCACTCCGGTGGCATGTCCAAGCGCTACAACAGCCGCATCGAGGCCATCAACTTCAGCCTGGCGCACGACGATGGTCAGTACGTGAATGGTCTGGAACAAGCCGACGTGATTCTGGTGGGTGTGTCCCGCTGCGGAAAAACGCCTACCAGCTTGTACTTGGCAATGCAGTATGCCGTCAAGGCCGCCAACTACCCCATCATTCCCGAAGACTTCCAGCGCGGTACCCTGCCCGCCACGCTGGCTCCTTACCGGAAAAAGATTTTTGGCCTGTCCATTCATCCAGACCGTCTGTCCGAAGTGCGTAATGAACGCCGTCCGGGTAGCAAATACGCCACCATCGAACAGTGCCGCATGGAAGTGGCCGAAGCCGAGCGTCTGATGCGTATGGAAGGGATTCCTTGGCTGTCCACCACCACCAAATCCATCGAGGAAATCTCCACCAAGATTCTGGATGATGTCGGTTTGGACCGCCGCTCCTACTAAGGATTGAACCCCTACCCCTTCGGGCGTATTCGGACAGCCTCAACATCAAGGCCTGAACCCGGTGTGATACCTGGCGCAGGCCTTTTTGTTTGCTGCGGGTATGGTATCAGGTCTGCTACGCATCCGCTTGCGCCTCTACGGGTGTCGGTTTGCCTATACCGGCTTGCATCCACTATTGTTGCCCCCTCTTAGTCCAGCTTGCCCACCCAAACCTGCGGGTGCTGATCGGCCCAAGGCAAGGCTTGCTCCAATTGCCCAGCCAGCCCGAACAATAGGCATTCCTGGCCATAGCCGGCTGTAAACATCATCCCTATGGGTAAAGAGGTGGCCACATCCTGCCCAGCAGGCACGGACATGGAGGGCGAACCGCTGATATTGGCCAAAGCAGCAAAAGGCGCTTGCCGGAAGACGTGGGCAATCCAGCCCAGGCCATCCACCTGATCCTGTACCTTGTTGTACTCGCCCACCTTCATGGGCAGCGTAGGCACGGTGGGTGTCATCAGCACATCGTACTTCTGGAAATACACCCCTAAATTCCGTGAGACTGTATTGCGCACGGCAATTGCCCCCAGAATATCAGTCCCGCTAATCTTCTTGCCGTAGGCGTAGGCCGCCAGCGTGGCCTGTTCTAGATACTCCTCGTTCACCGAGCGTCCTGTCGCCGCGGCAATGCTGTCTATCCATGCAGCCGTATTCACGTTCCAGAACTGAGCATTGGCGTGCACAAAAGCCTCCCAACTGACGCCGGAGTCAAACACCAGGGGCTCCACCTGATGGCCCAAGGACTCCAACACCGAGGCCATATCAATCGCCTTGGCTGCTATGGCAGATTGGGTTTTATCGCCGCTGGGCGGGTCCATCATCAAGCCGATACGCAAGGAGCCCGGATTCTTCTTGACGGCCGATAAAAAGCTCTGCGGGGGCGCTGCGGTGTAATAGGGCTCGCCGATACCGGGACGACTAATCGCATCCAGCAAGGCCGCACTGTCTCGCACACTGCGGCTGACACCCAGGTGGGCGAGCAGACCACTCCACACTTCATCTTGCTGAGGACCGCTGGAGACACGCCCCCGAGTGGGCTTCAAACCAAACAGACCGTTCACTGCTGCAGGGACACGAATAGAGCCACCGCCGTCAGTTGCATGCGCCACTGGCACCATCCCTGCCGCCACTGCAGCGGCCGAACCGCCTGTAGAGCCGCCAGCATTAAAAGCCGGGTTCCAAGGGTTCAGCGTAGGGCCTACGCAGCGCGCCTCCGTCGTGGTACTGATAGCGAACTCCGAGGTGGTCGTTCGCCCCAGCGTAACCAGTCCCGCCTCCTTGTAGAGGCTCATCAAGGTGCTGTCTGCATCCATCACCATATCTTGCGCCAGCTTGCTGCCCAGCTCGTAGCGCTTGCCCTTCATGGTGATCGCCAAATCTTTAATCAAAAACGGGACGCCGTAGAGTACGGAATCCCGGTCGGCATGGGGATCAACTTCCCCGTCCCAGCTCTCTACAACCGCATTAATTTTACTGTTCAAGGTGTCGACGGCTTTTTTGCCAACTTGGCTTAATTCTTGAACACTGATTTGTTTCTTGGCGACCAGCTCAGCCAGAGCCAGGGCATCATAGGTCGCGTATTCGCTAAGTTTCATTGTTGACCTCATCTGAAAAAGATTAGGAATCCAGCCGGATACAACGATGCAGCGATAAAGGGAGGGAAAGACGACTCTGCACGAGCCGCTAGCAGACAAGCGTCTACTGCCCCAGGCACTCCGTGTTAGCGTACCGATAAGCAGGCGCCTTACTAGATGATTTACTTGATTTTACAAGTGGAGACAAGTGCTAGATCAAGACAAAATTAGCGCATACAGGCTAACTCTGCGTGATGCTGTGCAATAAAGCCGCTGGAACTAGCGGCTATGCTGACGACGTTGCTCGTACAGGCACAGTGCGGTGGCAATGGCCACGTTCAAGGACTCAACACCGGGCGCCTGGGGAATGAACAAGCGTTGATTCGCCTTGGCCAGCAAGGCCGGGCTGACACCTTGGCCCTCATTACCAAAAACCCAAATCCCTTGGTCTGGCAGGCTGGACTCGTACAGGTCCTGGGTATTCGGGCCCAGAGAGGTCACCAGCACCGGCAAGGCCGCTTGTTCAAGCAATGCTACTCCATCGACCTGCTCATGGATTTGAATGGAGAAATGAGCGCCCTGCGCACTACGCAGCACTTTCTGTGACCACACGCTGGCGCAGCCCGGTGTCAGATACACCGCTTCCAGGCCCACCGCCACGGCGGTGCGCAGCACCGTGCCTACATTGCCCGGATCTTGAACCTGATCCAGCAAGATGGCGCGTTTCGTGGGAGCCGTCCAAGTCTGTCCACGAGGTACGCGGACAATAAAGCCTATGCCCTGCCCCTGGCCTACTTGGGACACCGCATTCATCAAGGTGGCATTGAACGTCACACTACTATGGCCTGGCAAGAAACGCGCCAGTTCCAGCAACTCGTCGGAGTGGCGGTCCATCTCGAAAACAGCCAGTTCCGGCAAACCACGGCGTTCCAGCCACATTTGGCACAGATGAATGCCTTCCAACCAAATCAGTTGATCGCCCCCGTCCAGCTCACGTTTATCGTGAGCCAAGCGCTGTACTCGTTTGAACAGCGCATTATCTTTGGATTCAATCAGCCTCATTGTCTTGAACTTACCTAACTAAAGATGCGCGTACCGGCGCGAAACTTCGACGATGCTCGGGACAAGGCCCGTGCTGGGACAAACGATCCAAATGCAAGGCCGTCCCGTAGCCTTTATGCTGGTCGAAACCGTATTCGGGATAGTCTCGGTGCAATTCCAGGCAGACCGCATCCCGCGCTGTTTTGGCCAAAATCGATGCGGCCGCAATGGCGGCATGGCTGGCGTCACCCTTGATGATGGCTTCTGCGGGGCAACACAGGCCGCCTGGAATGCGATTGCCATCCACCAAGGCTTGTTCGGGTTTGATGCTCAGGCCATTACAGGCTCGTTGCATCGCCAACATGGCCGCGTGCAAGATATTGATGTCATCAATTTCTGCCACACTAGCGCTGGCAATTTCCCAGGCTAAGGCTCTTTCCTTGATCAACACAGCCAGGGCTTCACGGCGCTTGGCGGTCAGCTTCTTGGAGTCATTCAGGCCTTCAATGGGATTGTTCGGGTCCAGAATCACAGCAGCGGCAAAAACGGGACCGGCCAAGGGACCACGCCCTGCTTCGTCCAGCCCCGCCACCAAACCTGCCGAGACATCACTGACTAATAAATCCAGCTGCTTCATGCACGCGCCATATTCAAAATGACCTCGGCCGCCAAGGCGGGGGTATCCCGACGCAAGGTTAAATGCATCTCGGTAAAGACCTGCTCGATATGAGCCACATACTCCTGATCGCTCAAGGCTTTCCAGCACTCCTGCGCCAGCTTCTGAGGTTCGGCATCTTCTTGCAGCAGCTCGGGCACGACAAAATCGCGAGCCAGCACATTAGGCAAGCCCACCCAAGGCACATACGGCCTGTCCTGGCCGGACTTCCAACGTATGATGCGCTCCATCATGGGGCTGAGCACATACGAAATAACCATAGGACGCTTGTACAAGGCCGTTTCCAGGCTGGCGGTACCGCTGGCCACCAGCACCGCGTCACTGGCCTCCATCACCGTCCAGGCGGGTGGACGGACCACTCCTTCCGAATCCGGCTGACGAATACCCGATGTGTTGGCATCAATAATGTGCAAGTTACGGATAGGATGCTGAACCAGAGCCTCTTCAAATTCCTGACGGCGCTTGGGATTGACCATGGGCACCAGAATCATCAGATCCGGATCCTGGTCCTGCAAGATCTGTACGGCCTGCAAAAAGCGCGGCGACAGCATCTTGACCTCGGAGGAGCGGCTGCCAGGCAACACGCCCAGAATACGACCCGTCTCGGGCAAACCCAGGCGACGACGAGCGTCGGCCTTGTCCGGCTGCAAAGGGATATTCGCTGCCAAGGGATGACCCACATAGGTCACCGGAATGCCTTCCTTTTCATAGATCTCCGTCTCGAAAGGAAACAGCACCAGCATATGGGAAACCGCTTCGCGGATTTTGTGGATACGCTCGTAGCGCCAGGCCCAGATCGAGGGCCCCACAAAGTGCACCGTAGGCACACCAGCCTGACGCAAACGATGCTCCAGGCGCAGATTGAAGTCCGGGGCGTCAATGCCCACAAACACATCGGGACGTTGCCGCAACCATTGATTGCGCATGCCCAAATAGGTGGAGACCAGACCCGGAATACGTTTGAGCGCCTCGACGTAACCAAATACCGTCAAGGCGTCCATGGGATAGTATTGGTGGAATTGCTGGGCGGCCATCTCGGGGCCACCTATGCCTTCTACCTGCACGCCAGGATTGCCCTGGCGCAGCCCTTGAATGATGCGAGCCGCCAGCAAGTCGCCAGACGGCTCCCCGGCCACCATTCCTATACGCAGATCCCGCTTGGCCCCTGTTTGCCCCGACCCGTCTGAACGTGCCGCTAATGGGCTGGAGGCGCTGCTCATGGTCGGCAAATACCCCGGCTGGAGTCATTCAAGAAGTCGATCATGACCTGAACCGCGGCACGGCAGTCAGGCTGCGTTTCCTGCAAAACTTGCATTTGCTCTACCGCCTGCTCCACCGTCAACTTGCGACGATACAGCAGCTTGTAGCTTTCCTTCACCGCCGAAATCGCTTCAGCCGAAAAGTTGCGACGGCCCAAGCCTTCACTATTGACACCGACAGGACGGAAAGGATCGCCCGCACCGATGACGTAAGGAGGAATATCCTGACGCACCGAACTGGTACCACCAATCATGCTGTGCGCACCGATACGACCGAACTGGTGCACGGCAGTCAAACCGCCCAGAATGGCCCAATCGCCAATATGTACGTGGCCGCCCAGCTGGACGCTATTGGCAATAATCGTGTGATTGCCAATCTGGCAATCGTGAGCAATGTGGGTGTAAGCCATGATCCAGTTGTCATTGCCAACACGGGTCACGCCCACATCCTGCACCGTGCCGGTGTTGATGGTGACGTATTCACGAACCATATTGCCATCGCCGATTTCCAGGCGAGTCGGTTCTCCAGCGTACTTCTTGTCCTGCGGCATGCCCCCGATGGAGCAGAAACGGTAGAAATGGTTGTTGCGACCAATCGTGGTCACGCCATCTATCACGCAGTGAGGGCCCACTTTGGTGCCCGCCCCTATCGTGACATTGGGCCCGATAATGCTGTAAGGCCCGACCTCGACATCATCTGCAAGCTGAGCGCCTGCTTCGATGATGGCCGTTTCATGAATACGCATAAACTATTCTTCCAATTGACGGATAGCACACATAATTTTGGCTTCGGCAACCACTTGGCCATCGACCAGGGCGCGGCCTGTGTACTTGCACAAAGCGCGGCTGATGCGGTCAGCCGTCACTTCCAGACGCAACTGATCGCCTGGCATCACGGGCTTGCGGAAACGCGCGCCATCCACACCGACCAGGTAATAGGCCAGTTTGTTGTCCACTTTGGCGTACGGATCCTCGGGATCGGTAAAAGAGAACAGTGCGGCTGCCTGAGCCATGGCTTCAATGATCAAGACCCCAGGCATCACCGGCATGTGCGGAAAGTGACCTGTAAAAAAGGGTTCATTCATCGACACGTTTTTAATGGCGACGATGCTCTTGCCGGGCACCAGTTCCAAGACGCGATCGACCAGCAGCATCGGGTAACGATGAGGGAGGCGATCCATAATTTGTCGAATGTCGAGTTCCATGTCCTGTCCTGCTTATTTTTGTTTATTGATATGTTCAGATGATTCATTCGCTCCATCCGCCTGCTGACGTTCCAAAGAACGCAGGCGACGGCGCAAACCGCTCAATTGTCCCAACACGGCAGCATTTTTCTGCCAGTCCTGGTGTCCTGCAAAGGGATAAACCCCGGTATAACGTCCGGGCTGGCTGATGTTGGAGGTAACAGCCGTACCGCCAGAGACGTGTACGTCGTCCCCCAGAACCAGGTGTCCCGAGAGCATGGCTGCCCCGGCAATCGTACAACGTGCCCCGATCTGGGTAGAGCCGGCCACCCCCACACACGCCGCCATGGCGGTATGTTCACCGACCTGCACGTTATGACCGATCATGATCTGGTTATCCAGCTTGACGCCGTTGGCCAGCACCGTGTCGTCCAGTGCGCCACGGTCCACCGTCGTATTGGCACCGATTTCAACATCGTCACCAATACGTACATGACCGATCTGCGCGATCTTGGCCCACGCCCCCTTCCCTTTCACGGGATCCGGTGCGAAGCCAAAACCGTCCGCGCCCAGCACCACACCCGAATGCAGAATGGCGCGTGCGCCAATATGCACCTGATGGTAAAGAGTGACGCGTGCGTGCAGCAAGCAGTCCTGACCCAAGGTGGAGCCTGCGCCAATTACGCAATGCGCGCCCAAACGGGTGCCCCGTCCGATCTTGACACCGGCCTCGATCACACAGAATGGCCCGACCGACACACCTTCGCCCAACTCAGCGCTGGCATCAATCACCGCACTGGGATGAATGCCCTGGGGCAAATCCGCCATGCGTACCTGATCAAAACGTTGTGCCAGCAGCGCGTACATCAGATAAGGTTGCGAGCACAAAACCGGGATAAAAGACGGTGCAAAGCCCAGACTTTCATAGACTTGTGGTGTCAGAATCACCACCGCAGCAGAGGTCTGCTCCAGCAGATCCTGCATCTTGGGATTGGACAGAAAGCTGATTTCCTCCGGGCCCGCAGAAAGCAAAGAGCCTAGGCCCCGAATCCGGGGCATAGGCTCTTTAATGCCTTCTGGCAGCTTGCAATCCAGTCCGGTCTTGTTGATGGCGTCTATGAGTTCAGACAGCTGTACAGCCTGATCAACGTTCAGCAATACCGGCATAGTGCATCAACCGCCCAGTGCTTTCAGAACTTCCTCGGTGATGTCCACACGTGGGCTAACCGTAACGGCGTCCTGAATGATCAGGTCGTAGCCTTGGGAGTCAGCAATACGCTTGATGGCGGCATCAGCCTGCTCAACAATGGCCGAGAACTCTTCGTTGCGGCGACGGTTGAAGTCTTCCTGGAATTCGCGACGCTTGCGCTGCAAGTCGGAATCCAGATCAGCCAGCTGACGCTGACGCTTCACACGGTCGGACTCGGACAGCACAGGAGCGTCCTTGTCGAACTTTTGAGCTTGCGAACGCAGGTTGTTGGCCATGCGCTCCAGCTCTTCGTCGCGACGCTTGAATTCTGCTTCGATTTTGGTCTGGGCAGCTTTGGCGGGCTTGGAATCACGCAAGATACGCTCTGTGCTGACAAAACCGATTTTGGTCTGTGCCTGAACAACAGGTGCAGCGGTCATGGCGCCGACACCCAGCGCGGCAGCCAGAACGAGCGCTTTATTGCCACGCGACAAGCTGCGGGCGATGTTTGTAAGTTTTAATGCGATGTTTGACTTCATGAAAAATCTACCTTGCTAATTAGGCTGCAGAATAGTGCAATTGTGCCACTAAACACGAACATCAGAAAGCGGTACCAATCTGGAACTGGAAGGCTTGTTTGTCGTCACCTTCCTTGGCGCGCAAGGCGCGACCGTAGGACAACTGCAGAGGACCGAGTGGGGATTCCCACGACAAGCCCAGACCAGCAGCGTACTTCCAACCGCATGGGTCTTCCGACAGACGATCAGGGCGACCCATTGGGCAACCACCGCTGGTGTTGTCCACTTTGCCGGCATCGGCAAAGACGAACCAACGCAACGTGCGGTCACGTGAGGCACCGGGGAATGGCAGGTACAGCTGGGCGTTGGCGATCATTCGACGCGAACCACCCAGGTAGTCACCCGTCAAGGTATCGCGACCACCCAAGGATGCGCCTTCATAGCCACGTACCGAACCGATACCACCGGCATAGACGTTCTTGATAACCGGGAAGCTCTTGCCACCGATGCTGCGACCATAATCAATGGCACCATTCAGAGCCAGCGTGTAGGCACGGCCCAAGGGAATGTAATGCTGGTGGCTGGCGCGCAGCATGTAGTAGCGCAGGTCCATCGTCCCCATATCCGCCGACAGGCTGGTCAAGCTGCCCTTGTTGGGAGCAATTGCGCTGTCACGGGTGTCCTTAGACCAACCCAGGTTGAAAATAAAGGTATTTGTGCCTTCACCGTACTCATTCACGTAATCCTGGTAGGCACGTGGCGTGTACTGGGGGCTGAGGCGAGAGAGCTTGTTGTGCTCGAAGTTCACGCCCATGAACACACGGTCGAACTCGGAGATTGGCACACCGAAGTTCAAGCCGGCACCGATGGCGGTGTTCTGGTAATCACCCCAACCATCATTGGACTGGTAAGGCGTGGTACGACGGTAGTAAATCGAGGTGGTTTTGCTGATGCCGTCGCCAGTCCAGAAAGGATTGGTGTGGCTGATCACCGCCGCACGGTTCACCTTACTGGTATTGACCTGCAAGGACAGACTATTACCACTACCGAAGATGTTGTCCTGGCTGATACCTGCCGACAACATCAACTTGTCAGTGGAGCCGTAACCAATACCCAGGTTAACCAAGCCGGTGGGCTTTTCTTTCACGTCCACGTTTACGTCGACCTGGTCAGGCGAACCGGGCACAGGTTTGGTGTTCACGTCCACTTCATTGAAGTAGCCCAGACGGTCAATACGGTCACGCGAGAACTTGATGGCGTCCGAGTCATACCAGGCCGCTTCTTGCTGACGCATTTCACGGCGTACCACTTCATCACGAGTACGGACGTTTCCGCCTACCTCGATACGACGCACATACACGCGACGACCGGGATCGACGTAGAAGGTCAAGTCAGCGGTGTGATTTTCGCGATCCAGAACCGGATTCGGATTGGCATTGGCAAACGCATAACCCAGGCCGCCCAAGTACTCGGTAATCGATTTCACAGTGGCGCTGGTTTTGTCCGAGGAGAAGACCTCGCCTTCTTTCTGCTGGACCAGAGGCTGGATCTTGTCCTCCAGACCCAGCAGATCACCCGCCAGCTTGACACTGCTCAGCTTGTAAGGCTGGCCTTCGTGGATGGTCAAGGTGATGAAAATATCTTTGCGGTCCGGGGAAATCGAAACCTGAGGTGCCTCGGCGGAGTACTCCAGAAAGCCGCGGTTCAGGTAGTAGGAGCGGATGCGCTCCATATCGCCTTCCAGCTTCTCGCGGGAGTATTTATCGGTACCGGTGTACCAGGTCATCATGCCCGAAGTCGTCAACTCCATCTGATCGAGCAAGTCACCTTGCGAGACGGCTTCCGTACCGACGATGCGGATTTCCTTGATCTTGGCCAGACCGCCTTCAAAAATGTCAAAGCTGACACCGACGCGGTTACGTGGCAAAGGCGTGATGATAGGTGTGATTTCCACACCGTACTTGCCCTTGGACAAGTATTGTTGTTTCAGCTCGAATTCGGCCCGTTCCAGCATGGAACGGTCAAAAACCCGGCCTTCTCCAAAGCCTACCTGAGCCAGGGAGTTGGTAATATTCTTCGCATCGAACTCGCGCATGCCATTAAAGGACACCGACGCGATGGTTGGACGCTCTTTGACGTTGACGATCAGCACGTTGGTGCTGGTGTCAATTTGCACGTCGCTGAAAAAGCCCGTGGCGTACAAACGCTGAATCGCGTCTGCGGCCTGCTCTTCCGAGAAGGACTCACCGACCTTGACAGGCAGGGACGAGAACACGGCGCCGGGGTCGACCCGCTGGATGCCGTTGACTTGAATATCGCGCACGACAAACGGTGCAAATGCATTCGCCAAGGCGGGAGCAAGCAGACTTGCCACCAATACGGGCAGAACACGCAACGCAAAAGTAGGTTTCCGGCTAAACGACATCCTGGACAATCCTTGGTCGGTCAAATGGTTGGAAATTGTATGCCACCCGCCCTCAACTGAAAAGGCGGGTGATGTCATTAAAAAAAGCAATACTCATCAGCAGGGCCAACAAGGCCAGGCCCAGGCGCTGACCGACAAGCATCATACGCTCCGAAGCGGGCTTGCCGCGCACAGCTTCGATGGCATAGTACAGTAGATGCCCCCCGTCCAACATAGGTACGGGTAACAAATTCAGTAAACCGATGCTAATACTGATCAGGGCCAGGAAATTCAGGTAGGCGATCAAGCCAATACGTGCTGTCTGGCCCGCATAATCCGCAATAGTAACCGGCCCGCTGACATTACGTACAGAGACTTCCCCCGTAATCATGCGCCCGATCATCTTCAAAGAGAACCAGAAAGTCTGCCCGGTACGGGTAAATCCGCGTTCCACGCTCTCGATCGGCCCATAACGCACCAGTGTCATGGGCATATCCATAGCCACTTTTGCACCGATACGCCCCTGCGCATTGGCATCACCTTCAGGAGTGAGGAGCAGGCGTTGAATTTCGCCGTCCCGCAGCACGTCAAGCTCCAGTGTCTTGCCTGCGGATTGTTGCACCTTTTGAACGAAAGCCGTGATCCCGGGCTCGATCAAATCATCCAGCCGGACAATAAGGTCATCCTCCCGCAGGCCTGCCTGTTCGGCTGCCGTATCTTTAAACACCTCTTGGACGATGGATCGCGCCGGACGCAGTACCAATCCTGCCTGGGCCATCAAGTCCTGCCCGTCTGGCAAAATCTCGCCCGCCGGTAATCTCAAGTAACGATTTTGTTCCTGTCCAAGCGTGTCCTTGACGCCCACTTCCAGCTCGCCGCCCGAGGACAAGGCGTCCATAAAGGCCCAACGCGCCTGCAACCAGGAGTCCACCGGCTTGCCATCGACAGAGATCAGGCGATCTCCTGCCTCGAAACCAGCTTGTGCGGCGGGTGTCCCTTCTGGAACGGGGCCAATTTGCGCAATAGGTTCTTGAGTACCCAACAAACCCACAAAGGCATAGATCACCACGGCCAGAATCAGGTTGGCCATCGGGCCGGCCAGCACAATCGCGGCGCGTTGTCGCAGGGGTTTGTGGTTGAAAGATTCGTCGATCTGGGCCTGCGTGGCATGAGCAGGCGGATCATTTTGCATGGCGACGTAGCCGCCCAAGGGCAAGGCCGAGACGGCCCATTCGGTACCATTCTTGTCAAAACGGCGGTACAGCACCTTGCCAAAACCAATCGAAAACCGCTCTACCCGCACCCCGCAACGACGGGCCACCCAGTAGTGACCCAGCTCGTGAAAGGTCACCAGCACGCCCAACGCTACCAAGAAAGCCAGCACGGTAAAGAGCATGTTAAGTCCTGTTAAATACGCGCAGAGCTTCGGCAGTAATCCAGCGCCAGCGAACGGGTTTCGCTATCGAGCTCCAAGACCCCGTCCAGAGCATCCAAGGCCTGGCTGGCATGGCCATTGAGCTTGTCCAGGCAATGCTCGATCACAGCCGGAATCTGAGTATAGCCAATCTGCCGTTCCAGGAAGCGGTCTACGGCGATTTCATTGGCGGCGTTCAAGGTCACGCAGGCGGCCTGACTGCTGCGCAAGGCATCATAGGCCAGTCGCAGACAGGGGAAACGCAGAAAATCAGGCTGCTCAAAATCCAGACGTCCCATTGTGGCCAGATCCAGCAAGCCTACGCCGCTATACAAACGCTCCGGAAAGCCCAGACCGTAGGCAATCGCCGTACGCATGTCAGGCTGACCCAATTGCGCCATGACGGAACCGTCTATGTACTCGACCATGGAGTGAATCACGCTTTGCGGATGCACCACCACATCAATCTGGTCAACAGGCACTGAAAACAGCCAATGCGCCTCGATGACTTCCAGACCTTTATTCAGCATGGTGGCCGAGTCCACCGAAATTTTGCGGCCCATGCTCCAGTTAGGATGCGCGCAGGCCTGCTCGGGTGTCACTCCCTCCAGCTCGGACAGATTGCGCGAGCGGAAAGGTCCCCCGGAAGCGGTTACCAAAAGACGGCGCAGAGCCGCAACTGGCTGACCAGGTTCCGGCGGCAGCTCACCCGCCAGGCATTGGTAGATGGCGCTGTGCTCAGAGTCAATGGGCATCAACTGCGCCCCGCCCTCTTGCACGGCTTGCATGAAGATACGACCCGCAGCAACCAGCGCTTCTTTATTAGCCAGCAGCACACGCTTGCCGGCACGTGCAGCGGCCAGGGCCGAGGGCAAACCTGCGGCGCCGATAATCGCGGCCATGACGGTAGTGACTTGCGGATCGGCAGCCGTGTCGGCCAGCGCCTGAGCACCTACCCGAATCTCCGGCAAGGCACCGCCCTGCCACGCGGCCAGAAAGCGGCTACGCGCGGCTTCATCCGGCACGAGGACAACACGGGCTGCGCTGTCACGAGCTTGCTCGGCCAACAGCTCCATACGAGTGTGGCCGCTCACGGCATAAACCGCCATCCGATCAGGATGACGAGCAATCACATCCAGTGTGCTGATACCAATAGAGCCAGTGGCTCCTAACACACAAACATGCTGGAAACTCATGAGTTCTTCCTTGACGCAAACACTTTGAATCCACGCAGGACTAAAAGAGCCACGCCCCACTTAACAGCAAGGCCACGGGAGCAACCGGCAGCAAGGCGTCGATACGGTCGTACACCCCACCATGGCCGGGCAATAATTGACTGGAATCTTTAACAGCGGCACGGCGCTTGAGCAGGGACTCAAACAAATCACCCACGATAGAGAGGGCCGCCAGAGCAACACCCAAAGCAGCCGTGGCGACCCAGCCCCAGCGCTGCAGCACATCGGCGCCGAAACTGCCGGCCCAATTTGCGCTGATCAACATCCATGCAGCAGCGGCAACCATACCACCGAGCGCTCCGGCCCAGGTCTTGCCAGGGCTGACACGCGGGGCCAGCTTGGCTTTACCGAAGGCACGTCCAGCGAAGTAAGCAGCGATGTCTGCCACCCAGATCAGGACCAGCAAGGAGAGCACGTAAACAATGCCCTGTGTATGCAGAAACAGATACAGGCTGGCCCAGGCGACCAAAGGAGCGAGCACACCCATCACGCTAAGCAAGACGCCTTGTGCACGCTGTGTGGCCTGACCTTGCAGTACCAGCCCGGTAGCGCCTACGACCCACAAGGCCGCCATCAGGGGCACCAGACCACGGTAGACCAAATCAGCCGCCTGCCCTTGCGGGCCGGTGTGATACCAGTGCACGCTTAGCCACAGCATCAAGGCACCGTTAAGCAAGGCCAGGGGCCAGGCCCAACGCTGCTGCTCCTGGGACAGGCTCAGGCGCTCCCATTCCCAGCAAGCCAGCGTACTCATCAGGACAAAAATAGCCAGCAATGGCCAGCGCACGGGGGCAAGCATGGCCGCGCCCAGAATGACCAGCAGGATCAGGGCGGTGATGACACGTTGTTTCAACATAGATAAGGCTCCGTCAAGGCGCGGGGCTACCCTGCACCTGGGCACTGGTGCGCCCAAAGCGCCGCTCGCGCCCACGATACCACTCGAAGGCCTGCTCCAGCTGCGCCCGGTCAAAATCCGGCCAGTACGCGTCTGTAAAGTACAGTTCGGTATAGGCCATCTGCCAGATCAAAAAATTGGAAATGCGGCGCTCTCCGCCCGTGCGGATGAACAAATCCGGTTCGGGGGCGTAAGACATCGCCAAATAGGGACTGAACATGGCCTCATCCAGTTGTTCGGGATGATCGACCAAATGGGGATTGGCAGCCAAGGCCTTTCGGGTCGCCTGCAAAATATCCCAACGACCACCGTAATTGGCGGCAATCGTCAAATGCAAGGTGTCGTTATCACGCGTTTGTTCTTCTGCGTCGGCAATCAGCCCGCGCAATTCTTCGCTAAATGCGGATAGCTCACCAATAATATGAAGTCGGACGCCGTTTTTTTTCAGTGTTGCCACTTCTTTTTGCAGCATCTTGACGAACAGCCCCATCAACAGAGACACCTCTTCAGGAGGGCGTCGCCAGTTCTCGGAGCTGAACGCAAACAGGGTCAAATAACGCACGCCGAGCTCGCCACAGGCCTCGACAACACGCCGGACGGTTTGCACACCACGCAAGTGCCCTGCCGTGCGTGGCAAAAGACGACGGGTTGCCCATCGTCCATTGCCGTCCATGACAATCGCCAGGTGGCCAGGAACCTGACCGTGTTCCGGAATAGTTTGGGTAGAACTGAAAGAAATCACCTAGCCACCTGTGCAAAAGCCGTTAGACCGTCATGATCTCGGCTTCTTTCTGGGCGATCAGCTTGTCGACTTCAGCCACATACTTGTCGGTCAGCTTCTGGATTTCGTCCTGGGCGCGACGCTCGTCGTCCTCGGAGATTTCCTTGTCCTTGACTTGCTTTTTGAGCGTGTCATTGGCGTCACGACGCAGGTTGCGAATGGCGACCTTGGCATCTTCGCCTTCGCCACGCACCACTTTGGCCAGATCGCGACGGCGCTCTTCGGTCAGCGCAGGCATGGGCACACGAATGCTCTCGCCCATCGAGATGGGGTTCAGACCCAGCTCGTTATCACGAATGGCTTTTTCAATCGGGCCAGCCATATGCTTTTCCCACACTTGCACGTTCAGCGTGCGAGCATCCACCACCGTGATGTTGCCCACCTGGCTGACCGGCACCATGGAGCCGTAGTACTCAACCTGAATGTGATCGAGCAAGCCTGCAGTAGCACGGCCAGTGCGAATTTTGGCCAGGCCTGTCTTGAGAGACTCGAGGGACTTACCCATCCGGCTGTCGGTCGATGCTTTAATCTCGGAAAGACTCATGGACTAAATTCCTATAACTTTAAACGTGAACCAGGGTGCCTTCATCTTCACCAGAGACCGCGCGCGTCAAGGCGCCGGGCTTGTTGATGGAGAACACTTTGATCGGCAGTTTCTGATCGCGACACAAGGCAAAGGCGGTCGCGTCCATCACTTCCAGACGGCGTACGATAGCCTCATCAAAGCTGATACGCGAGTAACGCGTCGCACCTGGATCTTTATTGGGATCGGCACTGTAGATGCCGTCGACTTTGGTCGCTTTCAGTACGATTTCCGCACCCACTTCGGCGCCGCGCAAGGCTGCTGCCGTATCGGTAGTAAAGAACGGGTTGCCCGTACCGGCTGCAAAAATAACAACTTTGTTTTCTTCCAGGTAACGCAGTGCCTTGGGACGAATGTAAGGCTCTACGACCTGCTCAATATTCAGGGCAGATTGCACACGGGCATCCAGGCCACGGTGCTTCAAGGCATCTTGCAAGGCCAGCGCATTCATGACGGTAGCCATCATGCCCATGTAGTCGGCTGTCGCACGATCCATGCCCTGGGCACCTGGAGCGATGCCGCGAAAGATATTGCCCCCGCCAATCACGATAGCCAGCTGTACCCCCAACTGGGCAACCTGGGCGATCTCCTCCGTCATGCGAATGATTGTGCTGCGATTAATACCGAACGAGTCCTCGCCCATCAGCGCTTCGCCGGAGAGCTTCAACAGAACACGTTTGTAATGAGGGGTAGTCATGGGTGGGATTCCAAGTGACGAAGACAGAAGAGAGTGTAAAGCAGCAGGGCAGGCACCGCCACTACGGTGCCTGCCCTGAAAAAACAAGCTAGATTAGGCTTGGCCGGCAGCAGCAGCTACCTCAGCGGCGAAATCTTCAACACGCTTCTCAATGCCTTCACCCACAACGTACAGGGTAAAGCCAGCGATCGATGCTTTTTTCTCGTCCAGCATTTGCTGCACGCTTTGCTTGTCGTTCTTGACGAAAGGCTGGCTCAGCAGAGTCACTTCTTTCAGGAACTTGGCAACAGCGCCGTCAACCATTTTGGTG
Organism: Alcaligenes sp. 13f; assembly: GCF_020496585.1. Classification (NCBI taxonomy): domain Bacteria; kingdom Pseudomonadati; phylum Pseudomonadota; class Betaproteobacteria; order Burkholderiales; family Alcaligenaceae; genus Alcaligenes; species Alcaligenes sp. 13f. Next base: position 78,421 of record NZ_JAHKKC010000015.1, on the reverse strand, counting down.
ACGATGTCAGCAGGTTTGCCGGATTCAGCGGCTTTCTGAGCAGCCACGGAGCGCTCGGCTTCGATCTCGGCAGCGTCAACACCCGAAGCGTCCATTGCTTTAGGACGAGTCGCGGCGATGTGCATGGCCAGGTCTTTACCCACTTCTTCGTCGCCACCGGCGAAATCAACCAATACGCCGATCTTGCCACCGTGAACGTAGCTGGCCAGTTGGCCGGCTGTTTCGTAGCGCTGGAAGCGACGGATCGAGATGTTTTCACCAATTTTGCCAACCAGAGCAGCGCGCACGGTCTCGACATTGCTGTCGGCCAGTGGCAGTTCAGCCAAAGCGGCCAGATCTGCCGGGTTGTTCTTGGCGACCAGTTGGGCGACGTCGTTGATAAAGCCGATGAAGTCATCGTTCTTGGCAACAAAGTCGGTTTCGCAGTTAACTTCAACTACGGAGCCGGTCTTGGCATCGTCAGCGATGTAAACAGAAACCAGGCCTTCAGCGGTAACGCGGGTAGCTGCTTTGCTAGCCTTGCTGCCCAGCTTCACGCGCAAGATTTCTTCAGCACGTGCCATATCGCCGTCGGCTTCGGTCAGTGCTTTTTTGCATTCCATCATGGGCGCGTCGGTTTTCTCGCGCAATTCTTTAACCATCGATGCGGTGATTTGAGCCACGGTTTTCTCCAATTCTGTAGAACATGCCCCGGCAAGCCGGGGCGATACGAAGGGTCACTGTAGCTGTCTGCCATGACAACTGATGGTGTCTGGCAGACAGCGGTGAGCCTGTTACTCCTGGGTGTCAGCCTGAACTTCGACGAACTCTTCGTCAGCGGCGATTTCTTCAACCAGACCGTTCAGGTTCTGTTCGCGGCCAGCCAGCACGGCGTCAGCCATGCCACGGGCGTACAGAGCGATAGCCTTGGCCGAGTCATCGTTACCAGGGATCACGTAATCCAGACCTTCTGGCGAGTGGTTGGTATCAACCACGGCCACCACGGGGATACCCAGAGTGCGGGCTTCAGCCACGGCAATCTTGTGGTAGCCAACGTCGATCACGAACAGGGCGTCAGGCAGATTGTTCATGTCCTTGATACCGCCGATGGCCTTGTTCAGCTTTTCCAGTTCGCGTTCGAACATCAAGGCTTCTTTCTTGCTCATGGTTTCCAGACGGCCTTCAGCCATCTGAGCTTCCATTTCCTTCAGACGCTTGATGGAAGTCTTGACCGTTTTGAAGTTGGTCATCATGCCACCCAACCAGCGGCTGTCGACGTAAGGCATGCCGCAACGTTCGGCCTCAGCAGCCACCAGTTCGCGAGCAGCGCGCTTGGTGCCTACAAACAGCACGTTGCCACCACGGGCAGCCAGTTGACGCACGAATTTGGTTGCTTCTTCGTACTGAACAACCGTTTTTTCCAGGTTGATGATGTGGATGTTGTTACGCTGACCGAAGATGAACGGAGCCATCTTGGGGTTCCAGTAACGGGTTTGGTGGCCAAAGTGCACACCAGCTTCCAGCATTTCACGCATTAAAGACATAAAGTTCTCCAAGGGTTTGGTCTTGTAACTGCCCGGTATCCGGTAAGGGCCGCAGCCTGTGCTGCATTCCAGACACCCCGAGACGGACAGTCACGCGATTTACAACTTAAAACATAAAAACGTTGCCCAACATGAGCGAACGCCTGCACTGCAACGGACTCACGCCTGCAGGCAGACAAGATATCTGCCATCCGGGCCCGAGCCTGAAACTTTTCTGGCTACCGCCTGCATACAGGGTACTGTTCGCAGGTGTATCCTAGAGGATTGCCTGGTCAGCCTCTGTCGAACAAGAACCGGGCTGCTGCCCATGTTGCTTTTGCAACGCTTGTGATCGTGCTGACCCTGTATTCGTTGTGAATTTTGCGTGTTTTTGCTGGCTCGCAGCGCCCTGAGGCGTTTTTTTCAATCTTGGAGCAGACTGTCCTGACCCCTTGCTTGACTCATCAGTTCTGAAGATTCAGAAAGCCTGAGAAAAGCCGGTCAACCCAGGAGAACCTAGATTTAATGCGGTAAACAGCTTCTTGCGCTGCCTGACACCGCCTTGCTTGGAAGCCGCCAGATCACCCCAAACGGGACTGTGCGTAACTGCAAAATTCACAAAAGCCTATAATTCTACTATTTTTCAATAGACCTGTTCAAGTTGCTATGAGTATTCTCGTCACAGACCCCACTGATCTCGAAAAAATGCGCGCTGCTTGCCAGACCGCGGCATCCATCCTTGATTACCTGACTCCCTTTGTCAAAGCAGGTGTCACGACCGGCGAACTGGATCGCCTGTGCATGGAGCGCATCAATGAACTGGGGGTCAAATCTGCCACCGTAGGCTACGCGCCTCCTGGCTACCCACCCTTTCCAGGCTCTATTTGTACCTCCGTCAACCACGTTATCTGTCACGGCATCCCCGGCGACAAAGTGTTGAAAAATGGCGACATTCTGAATATGGACGTCACCATTATTCAAGACGGCTGGTTTGGCGACACCAGCCGTATGTACTACGTGGGCGAGCCCAGCATCCTGGCCCGCCGCCTGACTGAAACCACCTACGAATGCATGTGGCTGGGTATTGATCAAGTCAAACCCGGCGCCACCCTGGGTGATGTCGGCCACGCCATTCAGCAACACGCTGAAAAACAAGGTTTTTCCGTTGTGCGCGAATACTGCGGCCATGGTGTGGGCCAGAAGTTTCACCAGGATCCGCAAGTGCTGCACTACGGCAAACCCGGCACCGGCGTAAAACTGGAACCTGGCATGATTTTCACCATCGAGCCCATGATCAACGCCGGTCGTCGCGAACTGCGCACGCTGGCTGACCAATGGACCGTGGTGACCCGCGACCACAGCCTGTCGGCCCAATGGGAGCACGCGGTGCTGGTAACCGATACCGGCTACGAAGTGCTGACCGTCTCGCCCGGCATGCCTGCCCCTCCAGCCATCATCAACAAGGCCTGAACCATGTCTTTCCTGGCCCAGCTTCGCGACAGAATTGCTTGCCGCCGGGCTAGGGCCTACGAGCGCTTCAGGCAAGACCTGCATTGCGATCGCCTGCTTAAAAGCCTGTGCCAGATTTGCGACCAAGGTCTGCGTGAACTTCTGGTCCGTTACCCCCTGCCCCGCCAAGCCAGCCTGGCGGCCTTGGGGGGGTATGGTCGCGGGGAGCTGTATCCGCATTCGGATGTGGACTTGCTGATCCTGTTGCAGCGCGAGCCCAATGCAGAGGATATAGACCGGATTCAGGCACTGGTTGCCGCCTTGTGGGATATAGGTCTGGCTCCCAGCCATAATGTGGCCACGCCCGCCCAATGCCTGGAACAAGCCAGCCAGGACATCACCACCGAAACCGCCTTGCTGGAAAGCCGCTGGCTGGCGGGTTCCCGATTGCTGCTACGCCACGCCCAACAGCAACTGCAAAGCCAGATGGACCCGCAGGCTTTCTTCCTGGCCAAACAGGCCGAACAGCAGCAGCGTCATGCGCATCTGCAAGACACCCCCTACTCCCTGGAACCCAATTGCAAAGAGTCTCCTGGCGCCTTGCGCGACCTGCAGGTGCTGCTCTGGATGGCACGGGCAGCCGGTTTGGGACGCAGCTGGGTGGATGTCGCGCAATCCGAACTACTGACGGAATCCGAGCTGAAAGCTCTGCAACGCGTGGAAGAAGCCTTCAAGCGTCTGCGTATTGAGCTTCATCTACTGACCGGCCGCGCCGAAGACAGACTGCTGTTTGACCTGCAACCACGTCTGGCTGAAATTTACGGTTTTCAACCCACGGCCACCCGACGCGCCAGCGAACTGCTGATGCAGCGTTACTACTGGGCCGCCAAGATTGTCAGCCAGCTCAATCTGATCCTGATGCGCAGCATCGAGGAACACCTGTTCCCGCAAACCGATCAGGAACCGCTGATCCTGGACAGCCACTTCCAGATTCATCATGGACAGCTGGAACTGCGTCAGCCTGATGGCTTCGAGCAAGACCCCTCTTTGATTTTTGTGGCCATGCTGCATTTGCAGCAACAGCCCAATCTGCGTGGTCTGAAAGCCGATACCTTGCGAGCCCTCTGGCATGCCCGCCGCCTGATCGATGCCAAGTTCCGGGCCGAGCCCCGGAATCGACGTCTGTTTCTGGAAATTCTGCAGCAGAACAAAGGCATCGTGCATACCTTGCGGCTGATGAATCTGCTGAACCTGCTGCCGCGCTATTTGCCAGTCTTTCGACGCGTCGTCGGACAAATGCAGCACGACCTGTTCCACGCTTACACCGTGGACGAGCACACGCTAAAGGTCATACGCAACCTACGCCGCTTCACCATGGCCGAGCACAGCGAAGAGCTGTCCATGGCCAATCAGCTGATGAGCGGTTTTGATCGCCACTGGCTGCTGTATATCGCCGCCCTCTTTCACGACATTGCCAAAGGACGTGGCGGCAATCACTCCGAGCTGGGTGCGCAGGACGCCTTGGCATTCTGTCAGGATCACGGCTTGATGCCGGTGGACGCAGAGCTGGTGGTGTTTTTGGTGCGCGAGCACCTGACCATGTCGCAAGTGGCTCAGAAACGCGATTTGAGCGACCCGAATGTCATTTTCCAGTTCCTGCAAACCGTAGGTACGGAACGCCGCCTGACTGCCCTGTACCTGCTGACTGTCGCCGACATTCGGGCCACCAGCCCAACGGTATGGAACTCCTGGAAAGGCAAGCTGCTGGAAGACCTGTACAAGCTGTCACTGGCAGCTTTAGGACGGCAGGCCAAGGATGGCGTGTCCGTACTGGATCAACGCAAGCGTGACGCCGCTGGCGAAATTCGTCTGGCTGGTCTACTGGATGAAGCCCGCGAGGACTTCTGGCAATGGCTGGACAAGCCCTATTTCCTGCGCCACGACGCCAGTGAAATCGCCTGGCATACCATCCAGCTCTACCACCAGTCCCACAGCCTGACACCCATCGTACGCATACGCCCTGCCGGCCAAACCGACGCCCTGCAGGTGCTGGTCTACACCCAGGACGCCAGCGGCCTGTTCTTACGTATCTGCCGCTACTTTGACAGCCAGGCCGTCAGCATTCAGGACGCTCGCATTTACACGACTCGCCACGGCTGGGCGCTGGACAGTTTCATCGTCATGCTGCCCGCCTACGACCACGCCCTGCGGCGCGACCCTTTGCTGATCGAAACCGAGTTATGCCAGGCACTCCAGCAAGACCTGCTCCCTAGCGAGCCCCCGCACGACCACTACCGCGACATCCGCTCCCGCCGGGCTCGAGTCTTTCCCATTCAGCCCACCGTGGATCTGCGTCAGGAAGAGCAAGGGCAGGACTGGATTTTGACGCTAAGTGCCACAGACCGGCGCGGTTTGTTGTACAGTCTCGCCCAAGTATTCGAGCACCACGAGGTGCGACTGCGCTCGGCCAAAGTCATGACCCTGGGCGATCGCGTGGAAGACGTCTTCATCCTGAGCGGTGCCGCACTGGAACAGAACCGTAATCAATTGCGCCTGGAGCGCGATGTACGTTTAGCCCTCTCTCAACAAGCCACCCCGTCTTAATGGAACTTTCCTCCGTATTTGCTGATGTCAGCCGCAGCTTCCTGTTTGCATTGGCGACGCTATTGCCCATGCTGAACCCGCCTGCGGCCGCTCCCATCTTTCTGACCCTCACCGAAGGCGCCAGCGTGCCTGATCGCGCTCGGCTGGCCAAGAAAGTTGCCATCAATATTTTCATCATGCTGGCCATTGCCATGGTCGCGGGCAATATCGTGCTGAATTTCTTTGGCATTTCCCTGCCCATCATCCGAATTGGCGGGGGCCTGCTGGTGATTGCCACAGCCTGGCGCCTGATCAACGCCTCGGACTTTGACGCTGCCCATGCGCAGAACATGGCCGAGTCCTACTCCTGGGAACAGATCCGCTCCAAAGCCTTCTACCCCCTGACCTTTCCCATGCTCTGCGGCCCCGGCTCCTTGTCTGCGGCACTGACGGTAGGGGCAACCTTGCATGACAACTCGGTCACCGGCACCATGAGCAAGCTGGCTGGCGCGCTGCCTGCTATTGCTGCGGCCAGTTTTATCGTGTTTCTGGCCTTACGTTTTGCATCGCAATTCCTGTACAAACTGGGTAAAAATGGCACGGCTGTCGTGATGCGCCTGTCCGCCTTTATTCTCTTATGCCTGGGCGTGCAGATTACCTGGGCCGGTTTCCATGAACTTTTCTTGGGTTTGCTGCACGAAGCATCTACCTTTCATTCTTTAAGTTCCTCTTGATACCATGGCCGCATCCTCCCGCCAGTCCGCTGCACCCTACTATCTGATCGCCCTGCTCGCCTTTTCCGGCGTAGGCATTGCACTGCTTTCCCAGCATGTATTCAGCATCCCGCCTTGCGCCTGGTGCGTCCTGCAACGCCTGATTTTCATTGTGTTGGGCGTGTTCAGCCTGGTTGCTGGTGTGTTGCGCCAACTGGGGCATCAGCGCAGTTCTACCATTGCCAGCTTGCTGGGTCTGGCTACCTCTGTAGGAGGCATTCTGGCTGCCTGGTATCAGGTTTCTGTGGCACAGCATTTGTTCAGCTGCGACCAGACCTTTGCTGATCGCTTCATTACCCAGTCCGGCCTGGAAAGCGGCCTGCCCTGGTTGTTTGGTATCTATGCTTCCTGCATGGACGCACGTCAGCCACTGCTGGGGATTGAATATGCGTACTGGAGCCTGGCGCTGTTTGTCATTCTTGGTCTGGGCTTGCTGCTGACCTTGTTCAAGCGTCGTGGTACCTGAGCACTTCAATCAGCACGATAAAACTCGCCTGATTGCGTAACACCCCACAAACCGGACGCAAATCCGATTTGTGGGGTGTTTTTACATCCAATAGCCGTAGGCAAGCTTATCCTGGCATCAGCCCCAGGTCAGCATAAACTGCATCGCGCACTTGGTCCGGGAAAGCGCCAAACAAGCCCTCCGGAGCCGTATTGGTCATGCTGACAATAATCACGTCCTTATGTGGATCAAACATCCACTTCTGCCCAAAGGCGCCTACCCATTGCACACTACCTGCCGACATGGGCATGGTTGCGTCCGGCTCCAGTCGGGAAATTGCCGCTCCGTAGGTATAGCCCCAGTTGCGCCACATGCACTTGGACGAATGCGGTACATGGTCGCTCAAGAACGCCTGATAGGATGACCGGGATAGCAAGCGCCCATTCCGCAAACCCAGCAAGATACGCATCAAATCCGGGCCAGAACCCAACATGGAAGCACCGGCATAGACCGGCGTAGAGGGTCGGGACATCAGGCTCTCATCAAAACGCAGCACACCTATTCCCAAATCCAACGCACCTTCAGCCCGGGACAGGCCTGCTGCATGATTTTGATAATGCGCTGCTATCTGGTAGTAATCGCGCTCATAAAACGAACAATGCTGCAAACCCAAAGGAGCACTGATTGTCTCTTCCAGCAGTTGCGCCAAGCCTTTCCCGGACGCGACCTCCAAGGCTTTGCCCACCACGTCAATACCCAAGGAGTAGCGCCAGCCCGTCCCTGGCGCAAAGCGCAGCGGCACGGAACACACACGACGGAAGTTCTCTTGCCAGCTCAGGTCTACGCGATCAATGCCATCACTGATTTGCGCCTGCGCATACAGGCTCTCCTCCCCATCAATAAAGCGATAGCTGAGACCCGAGGTATGAGTCAGTAATTGATGAATCGAAATCGGTGGACATTCCGACTCAAAGTGAGGACCAAAATTGGGGAGGTAACGTGTGATTCTGTCTTTCAAGGAAATCAGTCCTTGCTCGCTTAAGCACAAGGCTAACCAGGAGCTAACCGATTTGCTCAAAGAACCCAATCTGAACACCGTATCCTCGTGCATGGGTCTGGCCTTTTCCTTGTCGGCCCATCCACCCACATAACTCAATACCACCTGACCTTGGTGAGCGACCAGAACCACCGCTCCCATCACCTGATTTCGGCTTAGGGCTTGCTCCAGGAATTGATGCAAGACAGGAAAATGGGTCCGCGAAGAACTATTGCCCTGATTCACCCCAGTCGACTCAGTTACCGCCATTACGTGGTCTGACTCTATATCGCAGTTTAGGTCTTTCATCTTTGTATCCCGATAGAATAAGCACTGATGCTCATGATTTATCAAAAGAAACAAAGCAGGAATATAAGTGAATTAATAAAAATCCAAAAACAAAATGGAAGAAATTATTATTATCAACAAGATAAGAGAAATAAATTTATTTTATAAAATAGGCTAATAATTAAAACCTGAATAAAAATAACTCGGATAGAAAAACAAAAACCACAGAATGAAGAAATAAAAAACCCGCCATAAAAGCGGGTTTTTTACTCAACTGAAGAACCAGACGATCAATCTGTCACGTCCGGCACTTCACGACCGCCTTTGCGGCCTTCTGCCAACAGATTCAGATACGCCTCGTCCACATCGCCTGTCACGTACTCGCCGCTAAAGCAGGAAGACTCGAAACCTGCAAAGCGTGGGTTCAGGTCACGCAAGGACTGTTCCAGATCGTGCAGGTCCTGGTAGACCAGACCGTCCACACCAATTTCCTTGGCAACCTGATCCACATCACGACCCGTAGCAATCAGCTCGGACACGGTGGGCATGTCAATGCCGTACACGTTCGGGAAGCGTACCGGCGGCGCTGCCGAGGCAAAGAACACCTTGTTTGCACCTGCTGCACGAGCCATGTCCACGATCTGGCGGCTAGTGGTACCACGTACGATGGAGTCGTCCACCAGCAACACATTCTTGCCCTGGAACTCCATGGGAATGGCGCTCAGCTTCTGACGCACGGACTTCTTGCGCACTTCCTGGCCGGGCATGATGAAGGTGCGGCCTACGTAGCGATTCTTGATGAAACCTTCACGGTAGTTCAGGTTCAGATGCGCCGCCAACTGCATGGCCGATGGGCGGGCCGAGTCAGGGATGGGCATCACCACATCAATATCAGCCAGACGCAGGTTCTTGGCGACGTTCTCGGCCAGGTACTCCCCCATCAGCAGACGGGCGTCGTACACCGACACACCATCGACCGTGGAGTCTGGGCGAGCAAAGTACACGTATTCAAAGACACAGGGGTTCAGGCGCGGGTTCTCGGCGCACTGGCGGCTGCTGAGATTGCCGTCCAGATCAATGATGATGGCCTCGCCGGGCTCCACATCTCGAACCAGCTCAAAGCCGCAACCGGTCAAGGCCACGGACTCGGAGGCAACCATCCATTCTTCACCTTTGGGGGTCACGTTGCGACCCAGGCACAAAGGACGAATCCCGTTTGGATCGCGGAAGGCAACCAGACCAAAGTTCGCAATTTGCGACACCACGGCGTAAGCACCACGGGCACGACGGTGCACGGCTGCCACGGCCTCAAACACTTCGTCCTGAGACAGCTCGGGGCCCGTGGCGGCACGTTGCAATTCGTGCGCGTACACATTGAGCAGAACCTCGGAGTCCGAGTTGGTGTTGATGTGGCGACGGTCAATGGTGAACAGCTCTTCACGCAGTTCACGCCAGTTGGTCAGATTGCCGTTATGCACAAAGCTCAGACCAAAGGGGGCATTGACGTAAAACGGCTGCGCCTCCTCTACGCTCTGGCTGGAGCCTGCAGTGGGGTAACGCACGTGGCCAATACCGCTATTGCCCGGCAAGGAGCGCATGTTGCGGGTACGAAATACGTCCCGCACCAGGCCAAATGCCTTGTGCATGCTGAAGAACTGGTCGTGCCAGGTCGCCAGCCCCGCTGCATCCTGCCCGCGATGCTGCAGCAAGAGCAAACTGTCATAGATCAACTGATTTACAGGGCTGCGCGCAACAACCCCTACAACTCCACACATGATTGGTTCCCGTTAGTGTGTTCTCAATAAGGTAGCCATTCTGCCAGAGACGGCGGCAGCATGGCCTTAATCGACTGCACCGCGCGGATCGCAGGTTCGGCCAGCTTGGCCTGCTCCCACCACGGTTCTTTAGGTAAATCGGTATGCCCGGCCAGAATGACCAGTATCAGCACCAGCAACACCCCGCGAGCCAGACCAAACAGGCCGCCCAGTCCGTGATCGGCGGGCGTCAAACCTGTTTGCTCGATCAGGCTGGCCAGCAGCATGTTCAACAGGCCCACCAGCAGCAAGACCATAAAAAAAACGGCTCCGTAGGCCAAAGCCGTACGTAATAAGCCGTTTTCTACCCAGACTTGTATCCAGCCTGATGTGCGTGGCCCCCACCAGATTGCGGCCATGAAAGCCAGCAAATAGGCGCTGAGCGAGAGAACTTCCTTGATCAATCCGCGTATCAGGCCCAGAAGGCCTGACACCCCCACAATTCCAAGGACGATATAGTCGAAGCTGCTCACTTAGCCGAGATAAAACTGTTCTCGTAACCGAGCGAGCGCAAGCGGGCCTGGGCTGCCTGTGCCGCTTCACGAGTGGGGAATGGGCCCACACGCAAACGATAGGTTGGCTTGCCACCGCTTTGTGCCGTCTCTACATAGGCATTGGTCACACCGGCCGATACCAGCTGATCACGACGCGACTGGGCATCGTTCTGGTTGGAATAGGCGACAATCTGCAAAATGAAGTTGCCTTGCTGCGCAGCCGGCTTGGCAGCAGCAGGGGCAGGTTTGTTCGGTACACGGCCTTCTAGCAGGGCCAGCGCGTAGGAGCCGTCATCGGTACGGCCATTTTGCGCCGGTGCTGGGCTTGGCTTGGGTTTTTCGACAGGCTTGGGCTTCTCAACCGGCTTGGGAGGCTCTGGACGGGTGGTCACAGGCGGCGGTGCAGTAGGAGTGCTAGGTGTCGTGACAGGTGCAGGATCGGTTTCCAGACCGGGATTGACCACGGCCAGACCACCATCGGTGCTGGTGGAAGGATCAGTGACCAGCGGCTCGTCAGGTTGTTCGATGACAGGAGCAGGCGTGCCTTCTTGCACCACCAGCTCGCCAGGACGAGTCTGCACTGTGCCCTGCCCCGTTGTCTGACCGATAGGACCCAGCGCCAAAGACTGCTCGGGCTCGGGCGGGGTTTTGTCGGCAGTCAGCATGGGCACCAGCACAACCACGGCCAAAACCAGAGCCAGCGCGCCGATCAGACGGCGACGAGCCCGTCCACGCAGTTCCGATAATTGTGAATCGCTGGAAGCACTGCCGCGGCGACCCGACGATGAGGAAGTATCGTTACGTGAAAATAAACCCATGAGCCCTAGACCTATGAAATAAGCAGTCTTACCGATATTCAGGAAGAAGAACGGTCGTTTGCGGCTTCAAGTATCGGCCCTACTGTCGCAAACGAGCCAAACACGACAATTCTATCATTGTCACTGGCCTCTTTTAATGCCGCCTCGTAAGCGAGCTGAGGACTGTTGTAACTGGATACGACTGCTGACGCTTTACTGACTGAAGCACGCGCAACGGGTCGAACGCCCGGGCGATGCGAACTGGATTCGGCTTCGGGTGCCAGCACATCATCAGGCATCTCCCCACTGGCCAGCACAGAACGGACGTGATTGGCCAACTCCTCGCCCGACAGGCTGCGCGGACCTTCCAGACTGGCGCACATCCAGTGATCGATACGGGTAGCCATACGGGCAATCACACCATCCACATCCTTGTCCTTGTACATGCCCACGACGGCAATCGTCTTGGGGTACGGCGGCATATTGTCCAGGTTCTGTGCCAGGGCAGCTGCGGCATGGGGATTGTGGGCCACGTCAAAGATCACACAAGGCTGGCCGGGTTGAATCTGGAAGCGGCCAGGCATGTGGGCACGCAACAAACCAGCGCGTACAGCCTGCGCAGGCACAGCCAGACGTGGGTGCAGCGACTCCAGCGCAGCCAATGCCGCGGAGGCATTCAGCAGCTGGTTGGCTCCACGCAAGGCCGGGTAAGCCAAGGCAGCGCGGCGCTGGTTACGACCACCATAAGCCCATTGCTGGCGGTCGCCCGAATAGTTGAAATCTTTGCCAAACAGCCACAATTGGGCGCCAATCTCCTGGGCGTAATCCAGCATGGTCTGTGGCGGTACGGGATCCGCACAGATCGCAGGACGATCAGCACGGAAAATATGGGCTTTCTCCCAGGCGACCTGCTCACGGGTGTTGCCCAGGTATTCAGCATGGTCGATATCAATGCTGGTAATGATGGAGCAGTCCGCATCAATGATATTGACGGCATCCAGTCGACCACCCAGCCCTACCTCCAGCACCGCAACATCAACCCGCTGCTCCTGGAACAGCAACAAGGCGGCCAGCGTGGAAAACTCGAAGTAAGTTAGCGTCAGATCACCACGGGCCTCATTGATGCGGGCAAACTGCGCCGTAATCTGGGCATCTTCGGCCATCTCGCCATTCAAGCGAATGCGCTCGTTGTAGCGCACCAGATGCGGGGAGGCATAGACGCCCACCTTGTAGGCCGCGGCCAGCAAAATCGCTTCCAGCATGGCGCAGGTCGAACCTTTGCCGTTGGTGCCACCCACCGTAATGACAACAGAATCCAGTTTGATGTTCAGACGTTGGGCAACCCCGCGAACCCGGCCCAGGCCCAGATCAATGGCCGAGGGATGCAAAGTTTCCAGATAGGACAGCCAATCGCTCAGCGGGGAGTCGGCTTTCAGAACAGGATGAGTCATGGACAACACCAATTACAAAATAAAAACGGCAGGCGCTGATGATAGCACCTGCCGTGATCCAATATGCCTTAACTATCAGGCGAATACTGGTATTACTTGCGACGTGTTGGCGGCAAGTCCGTGCACGTGCCTTCTGCGACGGCAGCAGCCTTGCTGACGGACTCGCACAAGGTGGGGTGCGGGTGGATGGATTTGGCCAGATCGACCGGGTCCACGCCCATTTCGATAGCCAGCACCAGCTCGCCAATCAGCTCGCCCGCATTGGTACCGACGATACCGCCACCCACGATACGGTGGGTTTCAGCATCGAACAGAACCTTGGTAAAGCCTTCGTCACGATTGTTGGCAATGGCACGACCCGAGGCAGCCCATGGGAACACGCCCTTCTCGACCTTGATACCGTCTTTCTTGGCCTGATCTTCTGTCAAACCCACCCAGGCGATTTCCGGATCGGTGTAAGCCACCGAAGGAATCACGCGGGCGTCAAAGAAGGATTTTTCACCGGCGATGACTTCAGCAGCCACATGCGCTTCGTGCTCGGCCTTATGTGCCAGCATGGGCTGACCCACAATGTCGCCAATCGCGTAGATGTGCGGCACGTTGGTACGCTGTTGCTTGTCAACCTGGATGAAACCACGGTCTGTAACCTGCACACCGGCTTTCTCGGCACCGATCTTCTTGCCATTGGGCGAGCGGCCCACGGCTTGCAGAACCAGGTCGTAACGCTGCGGCTCGGCCGGCGCGTTCTTGCCTTCGAAAGTCACCCAGATGCCGTCTTCGCGGGCTTCGGCGGCCACGGTGCTGGTTTCCAGCATCATGTGGTCGAAGCGATGCTTGTTCATCTTCTCCCACACCTTGACCACATCGCGGTCTGCGCCCGGCATCAAGCCAGTTTGCATTTCCACCACGTCCAGGCGTGCGCCCAGAGCCGAGTACACCGTACCCATTTCCAGACCGATGATGCCACCACCCACGATCAGCATGCGCTTGGGCACAGACTTCAGTTCCAGCGCGCCGGTGGAGTCCACCACGCGTGGATCGTCAGGCAGGAATGGCAGTTTTACCGACTGGCTACCGGCCGCAATAATGGCCGAACCGAACTTGATCACTTTCTTGGTGCCGTCGTTGGCGGTCACTTCGATGTGGTTGGGGTCCAGAAACTGGCCGTTACCGACCACAACCTGCACCTTGCGGCCCTTGGCCATACCGGCCAGACCGCCGGTCAACTTGCCGATCACCTTGTTCTTGTAATCGCGCAGCGCGTCGATGTCGATTTGCGCTTCACCGAACTTGATGCCGTGTGTCGCCAGGGACTTGGCTTCCTCGTAGACCGCTACGGTATGTAGCAAGGCCTTGGAAGGAATACAACCCACGTTCAGACATACTCCACCCAAGGTGCTGTAGCGCTCGACCAGCGCCACTTTCAGGCCCAGGTCAGCGGCACGGAAAGCTGCGTTGTAACCGCCAGGGCCAGCACCCAGAACGACCACATCCACGGAATCATCCGCAGCACCCTGATGGCTGGCAGCCTGCGGAGCAGGTGCTGCAGCCGGAGCGGCAGCGGCAGGAGCCGCCGCTGCTTTAGGCGCTTCTTCTTGTTTAGCGGGTGCAGCAGCAGGAGCAGCCTGGCTCTCCGACGCTTCAATCTTGGCAATGGCCGAACCCTGGGAGACCTTGTCACCCACTTTGACCAGCAATTCCTTGATCACCCCTGCCTGGGCGGCAGGGATTTCCATGGAGGCCTTGTCGGACTCCACGGTGATCAGGCTTTGCTCGACTTCGACCGTATCGCCAACCTGCACCAGCACTTCAATAACATCCACCTCGCCGGAGTCACCGATATCCGGGACCGTCAGATCAATCAGACTCATGACAACTCCTTACAGTGCGATGCGACGGAAGTCGGCCAGCATCGTTGCCAGGAAGGCATTGAAACGGGCGGCGGCGGCACCATCGATAACGCGGTGATCGTAGGACAGGGACAGAGGCAGCATCAGGCGTGGCTCAAATTCCTTGCCATTCCAGACGGGCTGCATGGAGGAACGCGACAGACCCAGAATGGCCACTTCTGGCGCATTGATGATGGGTGTGAAGTCCGTACCGCCAATACCGCCCAACGAGGAAATGGTGAAGCAACCGCCTTGCATCTGGGCTGCGCTCAGCTTGCCATCACGGGCAGCGGCGGCCAGTTCGCCCGTTTCACGAGCGATATCCAGAATGCCTTTCTTGTCGGCATCACGGATAACCGGCACAACCAGACCGTTAGGCGTATCAGCGGCAAAACCGATGTGGTAGTACTGCTTGAGCACCAGATTGTCGCCGTCCAGCGAGGCATTGAACTCGGGGAATTTCTTCAGGGCAGCCACGGCAGCCTTGATGACGAAAGCCAGCATGGTGACGCGAGCGCCGGACTTCTTGTATTCCTCATTCAGCTCTTTGCGCAGAGCTTCCAGAGAGGTGATATCGGCCACATCGTTATTGGTGACATGAGGAATCATGACCCAGTTGCGATGCAGGTTGGCACCCGAAATCTTCTTGATGCGCGACAGAGCCTGGGTTTCGACCGGGCCAAATTTGGCAAAGTCGACCTTGGGCCAGGCCAGCACATCCAGACCGCCGACCTGGGCAGCGGTACCCGCCGCCGTCACCGGAGCAGCACCACCCGCCATGACTTGCTTCACGAAGCCACGCACGTCGTCAGCCGTAATACGACCTTTATTACCCGAGCCATGAACCTTGCTCAGATCCACGCCCAGTTCGCGAGCGAACTTGCGCACGCTAGGCGAAGCGTGAGGCAGATTGCGCAGGGAGCCTTCCGCCTCGGCAAAGGAAGCCGTAGGCGACACACGCTCTGGAGCCGGCGCACCGGCACCGACCACCACCGAGGAGCTGGCAGCAGGGGCAGCAGGAGCGGGAGCCGCTTCTGCTTTAGGAGCAGGAGCCGCTTCGGCCTTGGCTGGCGCAGGAGCTGCAGCAGCACCTTGCACTGTCAGTTCCAGAATGTCGCTACCCTGGCTGACCTTGTCACCCAGTTTCACTTTGATGGCCGTCACCACACCGGCGTGGGAAGACGGCACTTCCATGGAAGCCTTGTCCGATTCCACGGTGATCAGGCTTTGATCCACTTCAATGGTGTCACCCACTTGCACCATGATTTCGATAACGTCCACATCGCGGGCGTCGCCAATATCAGGCACTTGAACGGTAACTTGCTGTTCACCACCGGCCGGCGCTGCCGCGGCAGCGGCAGGAGCCGCTGCGGGCGCAGCGTCAGCTTTAGGAGCAGGAGCAGCTTCAGCCTTGGCAGGCTCAGCGGCAGGCGCGGCCTGCGCGCCTTCGGCGGCTTCCAGTTCCAGAACCAGGCTGCCTTCCTTAACCTTGTCGCCCAGCTTGACCTTGATCGACTTGACCACGCCAGCGTCGGACGATGGGATTTCCATGGAGGCTTTGTCGGACTCCACGGTAATCAGGCTTTGCTCGACCTCAATGGTCTCGCCTTCCTTGACCAGGATTTCGATCACTTCGACAGCGTCGTCAGCACCGATATCCGGGATTTTGACTTGAATGATATTGCTCATGGTTCAGTCCCTTATGCGTGGTGCGGGTTGGCCTTGGAAGGATTGATGCCGTATTTGGCAATCGCCTCGGACGCTTTGCTGAACGGAATCTTGCCGTCTTCAGCCAGAGCGCGCAGAGCAGCCAGCACCACGAAGTGACGATCAACCTCAAAGTGTTCACGCAGCTTGAAGCGGTAGTCGGAGCGGCCGAAACCATCGGTGCCCAGCACTTTGAACGTACGATCCTTGGGCACGAACGGACGAATCTGGTCGCCAAAGGCCTTGATGTAGTCGGTAGAGACCACGATAGGACCGTCGGTTTTGGCCAACTGAGTCGTCACGTAAGGTACGGGCAGATCCTTGCCTTCAGGATTCAGCAGCGCAGCGCGCTCGCAATCCAGACCATCACGACGCAATTCGGTAAAGCTGGTCACGCTCCAGACATCAGAGCCAATGCCCCAGTCTTTTTCCAGCAATTCCTGTGCAGCGATCACTTCGCGCAGAATCGTGCCCGAACCCATCAGCTGAACGCGCAGCTTGCTGTCCTTGGCCACCGACTTGAACTTGTACATGCCGCGCAGGATGCCTTCTTCGTCGCCTTCAACCAGACCGGGCTGAGCGTAGTTCTCGTTCATCAGGGTGACGTAGTAGTACACGTCTTCCTGGTCCTGAACCATGCGCTTCAGACCATGCTGCATGATGACAGCCACTTCGTGAGCGAAGGTGGGGTCGTAGGATACGCAGTTAGGAATCAGCGAGGACTGAATATGGCTGTGGCCATCTTCGTGCTGCAAACCTTCACCGTTCAAGGTGGTGCGACCGGCAGTGCCGCCCAGCACGAAACCGCGTGCCTTCATGTCACCCGCTGCCCAGGCCAGATCGCCAAAGCGCTGGAAACCGAACATGGAGTAGTAAATGAAGAACGGAATCATGATGCGGTTGCTGTTGGAGTACGACGTGGCCGCCGCAATCCAGGAGCTGAATGCACCCTGCTCGTTAATCCCTTCCTGCAACAACTGACCATTGGCCGTTTCGCGGTAGTACATGACCTGATCTTTATCGACCGGGGTGTACTTCTGGCCTTCCGGTGCGTAAATACCGATCTGACGGAACAGACCTTCCATACCAAAGGTACGGGATTCGTCAGCAAGAATAGGTACAGCACGAGGACCGACCTGCTTGTCGCGCAGCAAGGTGTTGAAGAAACGCACAAAGGCTTGGGTCGTGGAAATTTCACGGCCTTCGGCAGTGGCTTCCAGCATGGGCTTGAACGCATCCAGTGTTGGCACCGTCAGCTGTTCATCGGCCTTGTTGCGACGCTTGGGCAGGTAGCCGCCCAATGCCTGACGGCGGGCGTGCAGGTATTGCATTTCTGGAGAGTCGTCAGCTGGCTTGAAGTAAGGCAGCTCTTCCAGTTTGTCATCAGGAACCGGGATGTTGAAACGGTCGCGGAATTCGCGCACGGCGTCCAGATCCAGGCTCTTTTGTTGGTGCGAGGGGTTCTTGGCCTGGCCAACGTGGCCCATGCCGTAGCCCTTGATGGTCTTGGCCAGAATAACCGTAGGCTGACCTTCGTGCTTGGTGGCAGCGTCAAACGCAGCGTACACCTTGTGAGGATCGTGACCACCACGGTTCAGGCGCCAGATGTCCTCGTCGCTCATGCGGCTGACCATTTCCAGCAGCTTGGGGTGCTTGCCAAAGAAGTGCTCGCGAACGTAGGCACCGTCGTTGGCCTTGTAGGCCTGGTATTCGCCGTCCACGGTTTCTTCCATGACCTTGCGCAGGATGCCTTCCTTGTCGCGGGCCAGCAATGGATCCCAGTAACCGCCCCAGATCAGCTTCAGCACGTTCCAGCCAGCACCACGGAAGGTACCTTCCAGTTCCTGGATGATCTTGCCGTTACCGCGTACAGGACCGTCCAGACGCTGCAAGTTACAGTTCACGATGAAAATCAGGTTGTCCAGTTTTTCACGTGCAGCCAAACCGATGGCGCCCAGGGATTCGGGTTCGTCCATCTCGCCGTCGCCCAGGAACACCCAGACTTTACGGCCGCTGGTATCAGCAATGCCACGGGCATGCAGATACTTCAGGAAACGGGCCTGATAGATGGCCATCAATGGG
Source organism: Alcaligenes sp. 13f (assembly GCF_020496585.1). NCBI lineage: Bacteria > Pseudomonadati > Pseudomonadota > Betaproteobacteria > Burkholderiales > Alcaligenaceae > Alcaligenes > Alcaligenes sp. 13f. The sequence continues at coordinate 60,111 of NZ_JAHKKC010000015.1, read as the reverse complement.
CCCAGGCCCATGGATACGGTGGGGAACTGCCAGAATTCGGGCATCAACTTGGGATGCGGGTAGGATGGCAAACCTTTGCCATCGACTTCCTGACGGAAGTTGTTCAGCTGCTCTTCGGAGATACGGCCTTCCATGAAGGCGCGGGCGTAAATACCGGGCGAGGAGTGGCCCTGGAAGAACACCATGTCGCCGCCGCGATCTTCGGTTTCAGCGTGCCAGAAGTGGTTCTGACCGCAGCCAATCATGGTGGCCAGCGAAGCAAACGAGGCAATGTGACCGCCCAGACCGCCGCCATCGGGAGGGGTTTCGCGGTTAGCGCGCACCACCATGGCCATGGCGTTCCAGCGGATGTAGGAACGGATACGCTCTTCGAGCACCAGATTGCCGGGGTGGGCAGGTTCCAGACCGGGAGGAATCGTGTTCTCGTAAGCCGTGTTGGGCGAGAACGGGATGTGAGCGCCGGAGCGACGGGCCAGATCGATCAGCTTTTCGATCAGATCGTGAGCACGGGCCGGGCCTTCACGGTCCACCACCGCTTCCAGGGCGTCAAGCCACTCTTTTGTTTCTAGGGCTTGGTCTTGACTGACCTGAGCCGAACTATTGTCTTGGGTTGAGGACATATAGTGTCTCCATATATGTGGTAGTAGTCCGGTCTTGCTCGACGCTGAGCCGCCCATCTAATAAGAAGTAAAGCGATCCTGACCGAAGCGGGTATTGCGGACTGTGAGCGTTCAAGGCGGGGTACGCCTGCACCAAACCATTCTAGGAAAGAACACAGAAACGCTCAAGCAAAATTTCATTTTATGGTATGTGTTTTCATAATACGAAATATCACTAAAAAAAATAGCCCTACATTACAATCCAGCCATACTTCTTTTCTTGCTGTTATGGCTACTCATCCCAAAAAGTCTCTGATCCCTTCAACCTTCTATGATCAGGCCAAGCAGAATCGGCGTGGATTCTATTGGCTGACACCGGTTGTCGTGCTGTTTCTCTACCTCTGTGTCATGGGCGTATTCCTGTGGCTGCAGCGTTTGCAAAACGATAGCGTCATGTTTGTGACCATCGATCAGGAAACGCGCCAGCAACGCCTGATGATGGTAATTCTGGCCCTGTCCCTGGTGATTGTGGTCAGCTTGCTGGCCCTGTGGCGCTATACCCGCTTCCGTACCCATGCCGAGGCAGCCCAGACCGCCGAAACGGGTTTCCGGCGCGCCATGGAAAACTCCATGTCCACGGGGATGCGCGTTTTTGACATGCAGGGCCGCATCGCTTATGTGAACCCGGCTTTTTGCAGAATGATTGGCTGGAACGAGGCCGATCTGGTCGGTCGTACTGCCCCCTTCCCTTACTGGTTACCCGGTCGTCATCAACAGCACCAGGAAACCCTGGATCTTTTGCTATCTGGCCGCACACCCAGCAGTGGTCTGGAGGTAGAGGCTCAACGCCGTGATGGCTCGCGCTTTACCGCCCGTATGTATGTCTCGCCCTTGCGTGCCCCAAATGGAGAGCAGATTGGCTGGATGACCTCCATGACGGACATTACCGAACCCAAGCGCATTCGCGAAGCCTTGACCGCCGCGCATGAGCGCTTCATGACGGTGCTGGAAGGTCTGGATGATGCCATTTCCGTAGTGGCTGATACCTCCGACGGCCTGGAGTTGCTGTTTGCCAACCGTACCTATCGGCGCTTCTTTGGTGCCCAATCCAATGGCCACGCTGAATTACTGGGTGGTCGTCTGGGTCGCTTTACGGATGAAACCGTAGAGATTTACTCCGAATCGGCGGCCCGCTGGTTTGAAGTCCATCACCGCATGCTGGCCTGGACGGATGGCCGTCGTGTGCGTCTGCAGGTGGCGCGCGACATTACCGACCGTCGCAAGCACGAAGAAGCCTCACGTATTCAGCAGGAAAAAGTGCAGCTGACCAGCCGCCTGACCACCATGGGCGAAATGGCTTCCTCGCTGGCGCACGAATTGAACCAGCCGCTGACGGCCATCAATAACTACAGCATGGGCGCAGTCGCCATGCTGAAATCCGGTCGTTACCAGCCTGAAACCCTGCTGGCCGCGCTGGAAAAAGCGGCCCAGCAAGCCGAGCGCGCGGGCAAGATCATCAGCCGCATTCGTGAATTTGTGAAGCGTAGCGAACCACGCCGCGTCCGCGTCAAGGTCATGCGCATTGTGGAAAATGCCGTCGGCTTTGCCGAAATCGACGCCCGCAAGCGCCAAATTGACATTGAATTGAGCATTCCTGATCCGGTTCCTGACGTCATTGCCGACCCCATTCTCATAGAACAGGTATTATTGAATCTGCTCAAAAATGGGATCGAAGCCATGGAACACAGCGAGCATCATGTGCTTCAATTGGTGATTACCCAACAAGAATCGCTTTTGGAAATGGCCGTCATCGATCGCGGTCATGGCTTGAAAGACCCCGAGCGCCTCTTTGAACCGTTTTACAGTACCAAGTCCGAAGGCCTTGGGATGGGCCTGAATATCTGTCGCACAATTATTGAATCGCATCACGGCCGCCTGTGGGCAGTCGGCAATCCAGAGGGTGGAACGATTTTCCGTTTCAGTCTACCTTGTGCGGCACCGGATGTAGCGGACACCCTTGATAACAAACTGGAGATACCCGAATGACCAGCCCGCAAATGCCATGCACCATTTACGTAGTCGATGACGACGAAGCCGTACGGGACTCCTTGCGCTGGCTCCTGGAAGCCAATGGCTACCGGGTCCGCTGCTTTGCATCGGGCGAAGAGTTTCTGGGCGCCTACGACCCGGCTCAGGTAGCCGTCCTGATTGTGGACGTGCGCATGCCCGGCATGAGCGGCCTGGAGCTGCAGGAAGCCCTGATCGCTCGCAAGTCGAACATCCCGATTGTGTTCATTACCGGCCACGGTGACGTGCCCATGGCCGTGAGCACCATGAAGAAAGGCGCTATCGACTTTCTGGAAAAACCCTTTAACGAAGCCGATCTGCGCACCATTGTCAGCCGCATGATCGAACAGGCTACGGCGCGTGCCTCGCAAGCGCAGGCGCAAAAAGATCAACAAGAAGTCCTGGGCCGCCTGACAGCGCGCGAGCAGCAAGTGCTGGAACGCATTGTTGCCGGTCGCTTGAACAAGCAGATTGCTGGGGACTTGAACATCAGCATTAAAACTGTCGAAGCGCATCGCGCCAATATCATGGAAAAACTGGAAGTCACTACGGTTGCCGACCTCATGAAAATCGCCCTCACCAAGTCCGAGGATGCGTAAATGAGTGCTCGCATTATTGATGGAAAAAAGCTGTCCACCGCCATCAAGGCGGACGTTGCAGAACGTGTTGCCAAGCTGAAACAAACCCACGGCATTCAAGCCGGTTTGACCGTGGTGCTGGTCGGTGAAGATCCGGCCTCCCAGGTCTATGTACGTAACAAGGGCCTGGCATGTGAAGCCGCCGGCCTGAAATCCGAAATCATCCGTCTGCCTGCCGACACCACCGAAACCAAGCTGCTAGCCCTGATCACTCGCTTGAATCAGGACAGCTCGGTGCACGGCATTCTGGTTCAGTTGCCCCTGCCCGCCCATCTGGACGAGCACAAGGTGATTGAAACCATTGCACCGCACAAGGACGTGGATGGTTTCCACGTCAGCAATGCCGGCATGCTCATGACGGGCAAGCCGCTATTTGCACCTTGCACGCCCTACGGCGTCATGAAAATGCTGGAATCCGAAAACGTGGCACTGCGCGGTGCAGAAGCCGTAGTCGTGGGCGCCAGCAATATCGTGGGCAAACCCATGGCCATGCTCTTGCTGGCTGCGGGCGCTACCGTCACCCTCTGTAACTCCAAAACGCGCGATCTGGCCGCCCAGACACGCCGTGCCGATGTGCTGGTCGCTGCCGTAGGCCGCCCTGGCATCATTACCGGCGATATGGTCAAGCCCGGTGCCGTCGTGATCGACGTGGGTATCAACCGCGGTGTAGACGGCAAGCTGTGCGGCGACGTGGACTTTGCCAGTGCCAGCGAAGTGGCCTCGGCCATTACGCCCGTACCCGGCGGTGTCGGCCCCATGACCATTGCCATGCTGCTGGTCAACACCTTGGAAGCGGCCGAACGTTCGGCCAACATCAGTCTTTAATTTAATCAACGGTTTATGACGACAAATCCCTTACTGGTTCCTATCGACAGCCTTATTGACTATCCCGCCATCCAGCCCGAGCACATCGAGCAGGCGGTGGACCAACTGCTGGCCTTGGCCCGCCAAGCCGTAGACACAGTCTCCAACGACGATAGCGAACCCAGTTGGGACAACATCGTCGAGCCCATCACCGACGCCACCGAAACCTTGTATCGCGCTTGGTCGGTGGCCGGTCACCTGAACTCGGTCATCAATACGCCCGAACTGCGCACGGTGTACAACCAATGCCTGCCGCGCATGAGCGAGTTCTCGACCTGGGTGGGCTTGAACCGTCCTTTGTTCCTGCGTTATCAGGCGCTGGCCGACAGCCCGGCCTTTGCCACCCTGACGCCCCAGCGCCAACGCATCATTACCCTGGCCCTGCGTGATTTCCGCTTGAGCGGCGTGCAACTGGAAGGTCAGGCGCGTGAAGACTACGCCCGTATTTCCGAAGAGTTGGCGCAAACCTCGCAGCAGTTCTCCGAGCATGTACTGGATGCGATTGATCAGTGGCATTACCTGGTCACCGACCAGGCCGAACTGGACGGCATCCCGGACGACGTGCTGGCCGCCGCCCAACGCGCTGCTCAGGAAAACGATCAGCAAGGCTGGCGTCTGACATTGAAAATGCCTTGCTACCTGCCTGTCATGCAATACGCACGCAACCAGACCTTGCGTGAGTTGATGTACCGAGCCTACACCACCATTGCCTCCGATCAGGGCGATGCCCAGTTTGATAATTCCCAGGCGATTGAAACGCTGCTGGATCTGCGTGCCCAGGAAGCCAGCCTGCTCGGTTTTGCCAGCTACGCCCATATGCGTCTGGAAACCCGCATGGCCGACACCCCGGAACAGGTGATGAGCTTCTTGCGCGATCTGGCTGCCAAGGCTCGCCCTTACGCCCGCCAGGACCTGGACGAGCTGCAAGCCTTCGCCAAAAAGGAACTGGGCCTGGACACCCTGCAAGCCTGGGATGTGCCGTTCAGCGCTGAACGCCTGCGTGAACAGCGCTACGCCTACTCGGAAGACGAGGTCAAACAGTACTTCACGGAACCCGCCGTTCTGAACGGCCTGTTCAAGGTCATTCAGCGCTTGTTTGACGTGACACTGCGCGCCGCCGACGTGCCTGCCTGGCATCCTGCCGTACGCCCCTTTGAAGTCATGGCTTCCGACGGCAAAGTTCTGGGTTATCTGTACATGGACCTGCACGCCCGCCAAGGCAAGCAAGGCGGTGCCTGGGTCGATAGCGAACGCAGCCGTCGCCGCCTGGGTGAACAGCTGTGCCTGCCTATTGCCTACCTGGTATGCAACTTTGCCGAACCCCAGCCCGGTCGCCCCGCCCTGCTCACGCATGACGATGTGATCACCCTGTTCCACGAGTCCGGCCACGCCCTGCACACTCTGCTCTCGCGTGTGGATGATCCAGCCGCCTCGGCCTTCTCCGCCGTGGAATGGGACGCCATCGAATTGCCTTCGCAGTTCATGGAAAATTTCTGCTGGGAATGGCCTGTGGTGCAAATGCTGACGGCCCACGTGGAAACCGGCGAGCACCTGCCCCGTGCGCTCTACAACAAGCTGAACCTGGCCCGCAACTTCCAAAGCGGCATGCAAATGGTGCGCCAGCTGGAGTTCTCCCTGTTTGACATGCTGATCCACTCGCGTGACAGCGGCCTGAGCATTGAAGCCGTCATGGAGATTCTGGATCAGGTTCGCCAGGAAGTCGCCGTGCTGTTCCCGCCTGAGTGGCACCGCTTCCCGCATCAGTTCTCGCACTTGTTTGCGGGTGGCTACGGCGCGGGTTACTACAGCTACAAATGGGCTGAAGTCCTGTCCGCCGACGCTTACTCGGCCTTTGAGGAAAAAGCCTATACCCACTCGGATGGGGCACGTGATACCCTCGACAGCAATACGGGTCATCGCTTCTGGCGCGAGATTCTGTCCGTAGGGGGCGAACGCCCGGCTGCCGACTCCTTCCGTGCATTCCGTGGCCGCGATCCTTCCATTACCGCCCTGCTCCGTCACAGCGGGCTCACTCCAGAGCCTGCTTAAACTCAGAGGACGTCCATGACACCCAGCCCAGTAAAGTCCATTCTTGTCTTGTTTAAACAGTTTGGCCTGACACTGGCGCTGGGCTTGTTCTTGCTAGGCAGCGCTGCCGCTGCCAATCTGCATCCCGTACGTGGCTTTCTGCCCGATCTGCGCTTTTCCCTTCAAGCCGCTGGCCCCAAAACCGTCACCCAGGATGACTTCAAAGATAAAGTCGTCATGATGTTTTTTGGCTATGCCAGTTGCCCGGATATTTGCCCTACCACCTTGGCTCAACTGGGCCTGGTCATGGAAGAACTGGGGAACGATGCCGAGCAGGTGCGCATCCTCTTTGTCAGTGTGGACCCCCACCGCGATACGCCCGACTCCCTGGCCCGTTATGTGGCCGCCTTTGATGGCAAGCACACCACAGGGCTGACAGGCTCTGAAAAGCAGATTGCCGATCTAGCCCGTCGTTACCGAGTGGCCTTCCAGATTGAAAAACCCGATCCCAATGCACCCGAAAACTACGAGGTCTCGCACAGCCGTGGCGTATATATCTTCGATCAGCAAGGCAGAGCGCGATATCTGGCACCGGACACCGAGTCGGTGCAGGTTCTGGCGGATGGAGTACGCAGTCTGCTGAACTAAGCGGGCTTGGGCCTGAATCAAACCTCAGATCAGACTGGCCAACAGCGCCCTCAGCACAACAACAACAACAACAACAACAACAACAACAACAACAACAACAACAACAACAACAACAACAACAACAACAACAACAACAACAACAACAACAACAACAACAACAACAACAACAACAACAACAACAACAACAACAACAACAGGCAAAGCATCGGGGCGGGTGTTCCCGTGCCTGGTTAGACACAGGAATACCCGCCCCCTTTAGTATCAGCCTCCGTGTCGTGCGCTCTGACGTTCAGCCACCAGATCCTGCACCATGGACTTGGGCACTTCCGCGTAGCGTTTGAACTCCATGGAGTACGTTGCACGGCCCTGGGACATGGAACGCAGTGTAGTGGCATAGCCAAACATCTCGGACAAAGGCACTTCCGCCTTGATCAGCTTGCCCGCCCCCACCATGTCATCCATACCCTGCACCATGCCACGACGGCTGGACAGATCGCCCATCACATTGCCGGCATAGTCTTCAGGCGTTTCCACTTCCACCGCCATCATGGGCTCCAGGATCACGGGTGATGCCTGTTTGGCCGCTTCCTTGAAACCAAAGATCGCCGCCATCTTGAAGGCTTGCTCGGACGAGTCCACGTCGTGGTAAGAACCAAAGGTCAGTGTCACTTTCACATCCACCACGGGATAGCCCGCCAACACACCGCTGTTCAGGGCCTCCAGCACGCCTTTTTCCACCGCCGGGATGTATTCACGCGGAACCACCCCGCCCTTGATGGCGTCGACAAACTCAAAGCCCTTGCCCGCCTCTTGCGGCTCCAGAGTGAAGACCACATGGCCGTACTGTCCTTTACCGCCAGATTGACGCACAAACTTGCCTTCGACATCGCGCACGGTCTTGCTGATGGTTTCGCGGTAGGCCACTTGCGGTTTGCCCACATTCGCTTCCACGCCGAACTCGCGCTTCATGCGATCCACAATGATCTCCAGATGCAGCTCGCCCATACCGCCAATAATCGTCTGGCCCGACTCCTCGTCCGTGCTGACACGGAAGGACGGATCTTCAGAAGCCAGGCGCGAGAGCGCAATCCCCATCTTTTCCTGGTCGGATTTGGTCTTGGGCTCCACAGCCTGACGAATCACCGGCTCGGGAAACTCCATGCGCTCCAGGGTGAGGATGGCCGAAGGATCACACAAGGTTTCACCTGTGCTGACTTCTTTCAGACCAACGCAAGCGGCAATATCACCCGCATGCAGCTCATCGACTTCATGCCTGTCATTGGCATGCATCTGCACAATCCGGCCAATACGCTCTTTCTTGCCACGGCCGGGAATATAGACGCTATCGCCCTTGGCCAGCACACCGGAATACACACGCACAAAGGTTAACTGGCCGACATAAGGGTCCGTCATCAGCTTGAAGGCCAATGCCGAGAACTTCTCATTGTCGTCAGATTGGCGAGTGACGATTTCGCCAGCCTCGTCCACGCCTTGCACTGCAGGCACATCTACGGGAGAAGGTAGCAGCTCCACCACCGCATCCAGCATGCGTTGTACGCCCTTATTCTTGAAGGCCGAGCCGCACAGCATGGGCTGAATCTCTCCGGCAATAGTACGCAAGCGCAGGCCCAACGTAATCTGGTCCACGCTCAGATCACCCGTTTCCAGGTACTGATTCATCAGCTCTTCATTGGCTTCGGCCGCCGCTTCCAGCATGCGCTCACGCCATTGCTTGGCCGGGGCGAGCAAATCCTCAGGGATGTCCTCAAAACTGAACTTCATGCCCTGAGAGGCCTCGTCCCACACAATCGCTTTCATCAAACGTAGGTCGATCACGCCCTTGAAGCCATCTTCAGCCCCCATAGGAATCACCACAGGCACGGGATTGGCCTTGAGGCGGTCCACCATCATCTGACGTACGCGAAAGAAATCCGCCCCGACGCGGTCCATCTTGTTGACGAAGGCCAGGCGCGGAACCTTGTACTTGTTGGCCTGACGCCAAACCGTTTCAGATTGCGGCTGTACCCCACCGACCGCGTCATACACCATGACCGCGCCGTCCAGCACGCGCATGGAGCGTTCAACCTCGATGGTGAAATCCACGTGGCCGGGGGTGTCGATGATATTGATGCGGTGCTCGGGCAGCGAGCCATCCATGCCTCGCCAAAAGCAGGTGGTGGCCGCCGAGGTAATGGTGATGCCACGCTCCTGCTCCTGGCTCATCCAGTCCATAGTGGCCGCCCCGTCATGCACTTCCCCCAGCTTGTGACTGACGCCGGTGTAGAAAAGAATGCGCTCGGTCGTGGTGGTTTTGCCAGCGTCAATATGCGCCGAGATACCAATGTTCCGATAGCGAGTGATGGGTGTATGGCGAGCCATGATGATTGTCCTTGGAGTCGTCCTGCCTTGCAGTGCAAGGCACCTGGGCTCCTGTTGTTTCAGTGGTTGATAACAATCAGATAGTACGCCTACAATCGTACTATTAACAAGATTTTTTCCACGCGCCGTGCATCCACACCACAGCACAGGGCGAAAACGGTACGTGGACACAGGTACAATCACCGCGACGAATAATGACAGGACCCGATATGCTTCCCAATCATCCCGAGCGCGCACAGATTCGCTTGGAAAATGTACTGACTGCCCTGGGCAATCCCTTGCGTCTGGCCGTTGTGCGTGCTTTGGCCTCCGAAGGCGAACGCGCCTGCGGCTCGCTACTGCAAGGCCAAACCAAATCCACCATGACGCATCACTGGCGCGTCCTGCGTGATAGCGGCGTAATCTGGCAACGACCTTCTGGACGAGAGAACCTGCTGTCGCTGCGCAAGGACGATCTGGAGGACCGCTTTCCCGGCCTGCTGCATTCCTTGCTGGGCGCATTGGAAAATGACCCGGTAACCGAGGCGACCACCGCGCAGCATCTACAAAACGCCGCTAAATAATAAAAGCACCCTGAAAATCAAACTGCCCGCCAAAGGTCGGATCAGCATCCAACTTTTGGCGGGCAGCTCACATACAGGGTCAAGACTCTCGGGGCCAGAGCCCGAACACGGGATCAAACCCGTGCAGGCTGACTTATTTGCCTCGCAAAGCAGATTGCGCACCGCGCAAGGCCGTACGCAAGCCCTCTTCCAATACGGGATGGTAGAACGGCATGGCCAGCATCTGATCCAGCGTCAGTCCCATCTGCAAGGACCAGGCCAGCAAGTGAGCAATATGTTCAGCTTGAGGCCCCACCATCTCGGCCCCCAGAAACTTGCCCGCCTTGTCCGCATAAACGTGCAACAAGCCACGGTTGACCAGCATCACGCGGGCACGGCCCTGATTGCCGAAGTTCACACTCCCTGTCACCGCGCCTTCTGGCAGGGATTTAAAGGGCGTGCCAACCACGGCCACCTGTGGATCCGTGAACATCACTGCCATGCGCGCACGACGCGCCATGGGCTTGTCCTGGCCATTGCTGACGGCCTGCAAAGCGGCCAGACGACCATCATCCGCTGCCTCGTGCAAGATCGGCGCACGCTGGTTCACATCACCGGCCAGATAAATGGAAGTGCCTTTCAGCTGCAGGCTGGCAGGGTCATACACTACTCGTCCTTTGCTATCCCACTGTGCAGGGGTATTGTCCAGCCCCAAATTATCCAACTGTGGTCTGCGGCCTGCGGCACCGAGAACGTAGTCGTAATCCTCGACCAGTTCCTTGCCATCCACCTGCAAGCGCACGCGCGCCTTGCCATTGACGACTTCGCTGCCCAACACGGTTACGTCAGCGCGAATGTTCAGTTCCTGATTGAAAATCGCTCGTCCGGCTTCACGCACTTCGGGATCCGAAAGCCCAGCCAGGCTCTGGCTGCGGTTGATAATGGACACCTTCACGCCCACACGCGCCAGCGCCTGACCCAACTCCAGGCCAATCACGCCCGTACCGACAACCAGCACGCTTTCCGGCAAATCCGTCCAGTCAAAAACATCCTCGTTATTGATCAGCAAAGCCCCCAGCGGCTCCAGCTCCTTGGGGCGCACGGGTGTAGAGCCAGTGGCGATAATCACGTGCCCTGCGGTGATACGGGTATGGTCATCCACTTCCAGCACATGCTCGGACACAAAGCGGGCATGACCACGCACTTTGTCTTCGGCATCAAAGCCTTCCACATCGTCCACCACAAATTGCACAAAGCGATCCCGCTCGCGACGCACGCGATCCATGACCTCTTTGCCTGCAATGCGGATATTGCCGTCTACGTGAACACCGAAAGGAGCGGTATGGCGGGCATGATGGGCAGCGTCCGCTGCTGCGATCAGCAATTTGGATGGCATGCAGCCAACACGTGCGCACATGGTGCCATAGGGGCCTGATTCAATCATCAGCGTTCGTTTACCGGCACGTTTGGCCGTACGATACGCTGTCATGCCTGCTGTCCCCGCTCCAATCACGGCAACATCACACTGAATTTCTTTCATAACCGCTCCTTGAGTCCATACTAAGGCAATCAGGGGCCTGATGACCTGCCCGACCACCCGTTCTACAATGTGCAGAATTGACTCTTTCAATCATAACGCAGTCCCCTTGCACTGCCCGAGGAAAGCCCATGCTGATTAGTGAAGCGGCCCGCGTAACCGGCCTGACACCCAAAATGATCCGGCACTATGAAGATCTGGGACTCTTGAATAGTGACCGTGCCCCCAATGGCTACCGCGTCTACCAGGATCAGGACCTGGATACCTTGCACTTTATTGTTCGCGCCAAGGACCTGGGTTTCAATCTGGCGGACATTCAGCAACTGACCAGCCTGTGGCGCGACCAGCAACGTCCCAGCAGCGAGGTCAAGCAACTGGCTCAGGCACATATCAAAGCACTGGAAAGCCGCGCTGCCCTCTTACTGGACATGGCGGCCAAGCTGCGGGTGCTTGCTGAACAATGCCAGGGGGACCAGCATCCTGATTGCCCCATCCTGGATGGTTTGGAAGGCGGCCATTGCTCCGGGTCGGTAAAAACCACAGCCTGAGCGCGGGCTCCTCCAGACACGTGCCCCGCTCGTCGGCATACTCCCCCGAATCTCTTAAACAAAGCGGTTAAAAAAATGCCCCTCAAACCTTCCACAAGGCTTGAGAGGCAGCGGCATCGTGCCAAATCTCCAAATAGGCTAGGAACCAGCCACCACATTAGGCAGCCATACCGACACTTGCGGGAACAGGGTCAAGATAATGAGTACCAGCAAGGCCGTGAACAGGAAGGGAGCAATCCCCACCACACCCCGCTCCAACGAGATGCGAGCCAGCAAGGACGAAATATTCAGGCACAAACCGGCTGGTGGTGTAATCAGACCAATACACAGGTTCACGACGGCAACCACGGTAAAGTGAGTCGGATCAATCCCCAGCTTCATCGCAATGGGATAGAGCACAGGAATCAACATCACCAGGGCGGCGTTGGTTTCCAGGAACATACCCACGATCAGCAACAGCACATTGACGAACAGCAGGAACACAAGCGGGTTGCTGATGTTTTCCAAAACGAAAGCTGAAATGGCTTCGGGAATACTGACGTACGCCAACAGCCAGCTAAAGACACGCGCTGCTGCAACGATGATCATGATCACAGCGGTGGTATGAGCGGCGCCAACCAGGCTATCTACAAAGATTTTCCAGGTGATCTGACGGTAAACCAGCGTCCCGACGACCAAGGCATAAATCACCGCCATGATGGCCGCTTCGGTAATGTTGAAAATACCGCTGCGAATGCCGCCCAGAATAAAGACTGGCAGCAACAAGGCAAAGGCCGAGTTCTTAAAGGTAATCCAGATTTCCCGGCCTGAGGCTTTGCCTTGCGTTGGGAAATTATTACGCTTGCTGATCCACCAGCTCATCACCAGCATGGACAGCATATAAAGAATGCCTGGTACCACACCGGCCAAGAACAAGGTCGTGATGGACTGGCCTGTCAGTACGGCCACCACAATAAATGGGATGGAAGGCGGGATGATGGGAGCCACCACGTTCGCGGCTGCAATAACGCCGCCCGCAAAACCGGGTGGATAGCCAGAGCGGATCATGGCAGGAATCATGATACGGCCCAGAGCACTGGTATCTGCCACGGCCGAGCCGGAGATCCCGGCAAACATGCCCGAGGCCAGCACGCCGCTCATGGCCAGGCCACCTTTGAAACGGCCCAACAAGGCATTGGCAAAATCCAGCAGTCGACTGGTCAGGCCACCGGAGGTCATCAGGCTACCGGCCAGAACAAAGAACGGAATGGCCAGCAAGGAAAAACTGTCCAGTCCGCTGAACAATTGCTGAGGAACCGCCATCAAGCTGATATCACCCAGTGCCACCAAAGCAGCCAGAACGCCCGCCGTGATGGCAAAGCCGATCGGCATGCCAATCAGCATGAGAATGAGCGTCAGAAGGGTAATTAAGGTTACGGTGATCATAAAAAGTGTTTTCCGTACTTAGGGGTGCTCGTCGATGCTGCCAGATGTCCAATCAGGCTGACTGCCCAAGCGGATTAACAGCAAAATCACCACGCACAAGCCCATTCCCAGCCACAGGGACGCATAGACCCAGGACATGGGGATATCCATCGCTGCCGAGAGCTGAACCGCGTTGATTTGCGCAAACTCCCAACCGTAGTAGGTGATGCTGAGCAAGGTCGCCAGCATCAGCAGGTCGCGAATAATCAAGACGCGTCGTTTGAGCTTGCTTGAGATGTGGTCCAGAAAGATCGTGACTGTCACGTGACCACTGCGGCGCAATACCGCTGCACTGCCCAGCAAGGAAATCCAGACCATCAAGAAGCGAGCAACTTCCTCACTCCAGGAGGACATATCTTTCAGGACGTAGCGAGAGAAGATCTGCCATGCAATAACCGCACACATCACAAACATCATGCTGCCGATAATCCAATCCAGCGCCTTTTCAATAACAGACGCGCTTTTATCGGCCCAATTTTCTGTTTTGGTCGGTACGTTGTTAGTTGTCATAACTTTTACCTGTGGGGTCGGGACATGAGGGTGACGCATGTCCCGATCTTTTCATTATTGAACGGCGCGGATTTTATCCAGCCAAACCTGCAGCTCGGGGAACTCTGCATCCATGGCTTTAATCTTGGTCGCAAAGGCTTCGCGGTCGACCGCGTTAAATGCCATGCCTTTTCCGATCAGAAACTGCTTCATGTTTTCTTCTTCCACGATCATGCGATCCGTGGCTTCCTTCATGACACGCTCGCCCTCTTCCTGCAGAATCTGACGTGTTTCCTCGGGCAATTTCTTGAAGTAGGCGTCCGAGTAGATCAAGGTCATGGCGCCGATGGTGTGCTGGGTTTCAGCCACGTTCTTTTGAACCTCGAACAGATTGACGTTCTTGATCACTTCCAGGGGGTTTTCCTGACCATCAATCATGCCGTGCTGCAGGGAAGTGAACAGCTCAGCCATGCCCATCGGCACCGGGCTGGCACCCAGCGTGGTCCAGGTGCTGCGATACATGCGCAGTGGTGGGACACGCATTTTCAGGCCATGCAAATCGTCCGGGTTTTGAATCACCCGGTTCGAGGTCAGGTAGCGAGCGCCACGATAGGCCGCCCCCACCAGCTTGAACCCGCTTTCCTTGGCGATCTGGTCATACAGTTCCTGGCCGACTGGGCCGGTATAAACCGCACGGTAGTGATCCATATCGCGAATCAGGTAGGGGTAAGCTTCGACACCAGCCGATTTTGCATAGCGGTCCAGTGCTCCTACACTTTGCAGCACAATGTGGTTGGTACCCATGCGCAAACCTTCGATGGACTGGGGCCAGTCACCGGTCAAGCCATTGGCGTCGATATTGATCTTGATTTTCCCGCCCGAACGCTCTTCAACAGCAGCCTTGAAGCGCTCTGCTGTTTGCCCCCAGTGGTCCTGGGCAGCATAAATATGCGCAAACTTCAGCGTAACGGGTTTAATTTCTGCCTGAGCGGCAACACTGCTGAACAAGCCAACAGCGGCAAAAACGGTAGCGAGTAGAGAAAACTTTTTCATGTCTTCCTCCGTATTAATCGTTATATGAAAAGAGGTGGACTACTGACCTGAAGGACGGCCCAGGAAGCTCTGATCATCCAGAGCCAGGGTCATGGCGGTCAGGGCAGCCAGATAGCTGTAATGACGCATGCCCATGCAAATGCCAGTAGCGGTATGGGTGAAGCTGGACTGAATGCTGCCACCGCCCAAACCACGGGCCGCGCCTGCACTTGCAGCAATATTCGAGAAGTGAACTTCCATCACGGGCAACTCAGTGTCTTCCAGGGCATGACGCACACCTTCCCCAATCGTGGTCAGGCCAGCGGGATTGATCAGGTAGCCATCTACCCGATGAGCGGACTCGTGGATGTATTCCAAAATATCGCCCATGTGGTTGGATGAAAAACTTTCTACCTCTACACCCAACTGCTCACCAAAGTTGCGCACACACTCCTTGAGCTCGTCCAGGGACTGAATGTTTCCATAGACTTTTTTGCTGCGCTTACCCAGGCTCGACATGTTCGGGCCATCAATCACAGCGATAAGGTGTTTGCGGTTGGAAGAACGGGTGATGGTGAAGTTATGTGCACTCATGTTTGGAAGCCTCTTGCCAAGTGGGATTAGTTAAAACGCAGACCAGCATCCACATTCAGTGTCTGACCAGTGATGTATTTGCTTTCATCGGAAGCCAGGAACATGGTGGCGCCGATCATGTCGCTGACATCCCCTTTGCGCTTCAGGGTTTGGGCAGCGATGATGGCGTCCCATTGCTCTGGACGAATGGTGTCGCGTGGCACTTCGGTCACAATGCCGTGCGGGCTGATGGCATTGACGTTGATGCAGTATTCACCCAGCTCGGTAGCCAGGGCGCGGGTCAAGGCGACAACCGCCCCTTTGGAGGCCACGTAGTGCGCGTAATTCGCACGGCCCGTAACCACAACGCTGGAAGAAATATTGATGATCTTGCCGCTTTGCTGTTGCTTCATGAAGGGCGATACCGCCTTGATGCAGTTAAAGACACCACGGGCATTGACGCCCATCACAAAGTCCCACTCGTCTGCGTCGATTTCTTCAAATGGCTTCATTTTCAGAGTCGAGAAAACGGCCGCATTGTTAATCAGCACGTCTACTGTGCCGAAGGCTTTGACTGCCTGCGCAACCATCTCGGCCGTACTCTTGTCATCGGACACATCAACTTTGACGGCCAGGGCCTGACCATTTTCTGCCTGAATTTCTGCTGCAACAGCCTGTGCTTTTTCGATGTTCAAATCAGCAACCACCACCGCAGCACCTGCCTTGGCAAATTCTTGCGCGTAGGCACGACCAATCCCTTGGCCTGCTCCGGTGATAATCACGGTTTTATTTTCAAATCTCACGATAGTTCCTTATTGGTATGGGTATGAATGTGTTCAGGCAGGCATACGCAAGGTAGCCATACCACCATCAATATTGATGATGGTGCCGGTGTAAGACAGCGCGCCCGGATGGGCAACGTGGGCAACCAGGCGAGCCACCTCATCGGGCTGAACCATTTGCCCGGTGGGTTGGCGACGGTGAAACTCATTGCGCTTGGCCACCGGATCGCTAGTGCGATTGGCCAGCTCGGTCATGAAGGGGGTGTCTACGGTGGCGGGGGCAATGCCCACTACGCGAATCTGCTCGGCAATCAAATCGGCGGACATGGCCAGTGTCATGGACTGGATCGCCCCTTTGCTGGCTGAATACAGCGCACGCTCGGGCAAACCATTGATCGCGGTGCAGGAAGACATATTGACGATCACGGCATTTTTCGACTGACGCAAATACGGCAAACACGCACGCGTACTACGCATATAGCCCAGCACGTTGATGTTAAAAATCCGCAGCCAGTCTTCGTCACTGCCATCTTCTATCGTGCCCACAAAGCTCACACCGGCGTTGTTGACCAAGACATCAATACGACCCTGTTCCTGGGCGAATCCGGCCAGCGCTCGATTCAAGGACTCCTGATCGGTCACATCGGCAGTCAAAGCCGTAACCCCTTCCGGAATGCCCTCAGGCTGACGGTCAATACCGCCAACAATGGCGCCCAGCTCCAGCAGGTGCTGGCATACAGCTTGGCCTATGCCTGCTGCGGCACCTGTGACAACAACAATTCGGCCTGTAAAGTCTGACATAAGCGTTCCTAGCGAAAATGTGTGGTGCCAGATGCCTTGAAATGCGCCAATAACAAGGCCATCAAGGTATCGGGCGGGGTCAGTGGCAACATGTGCCCTCCCCCATCAAGAATGTGCAAGGCTGTCTGTGTCCTGCCCGCCTTGTGCAAGGCATCCAGGATGATCTGCATGGCACTGGCGGGCGTAGACAGATCGTGACTGCCCGTCAGCAGCAAAGTGGCCGGCAAGTGCGCCGCCAGCTCACCGTACCCGGAAAACTGGGCAAGACTTTGCCAACTGCTCAGCAATGTCTGCACCGGAACCAGGCTGAGCTGTTGCTCTGCGTACTGCATGGCCTGGGTTAGCTCAGGGCTGGTCTCCAGGCCACCAAACCAGCGCTGCATGGTGGTCTCTACAATGGTTTGACGACTTTCATGCTGCATGGCCTGGGCCCGCTCACCAAAGACCGCCAAGCCCATTGGCGGGCTGGCAATAATGCTCAGGCTTTGCACCTTTTTAGAGGGAAGATCGGCCAGCCTGGCCGCTGCCAACGCCGCAATCACCCCACCAATCGAATGCCCCAGCAAATGAACCTTGTCAAAACGGCAGGACTCCACCACCTTGACGGCATCATCCACCAAGGTATCCAGGTCGAACTGCGACAACGCAGCGGCCGAGCCATGGCCTCGCAGGTCGTAACTCAGACACGGATAATCGGCAGCCAAGTGGCTGAACAGTGCGTCAAAGGAATGCGCATCGACCCCGATGGAGTGCAAGGCAATGACACATTCATCGCCGCTCGTGCCCTTCTGCGCAACGAGCAAGGACCCGGGGTAAGGAAGCCTGGCCAATGGGGTCGTCATGCTTGGCTACACGTGCTGTTCAACAACACGCCTTTACTTTGTAAAGACGACACGGCCTCAGCAGACAGGCTTAACCACTCACCCAACACGCGTGCATCATCCTCGCCCTTCCTGGGAGGGAAACGAGATGGAGTGGCTTCGGCGCCCACAAATTTGATGGGGTTTCCAACGACCTCAATACTGTGATCTTCATTTTGAAGGGTCAGAATCATGCTGCGTTCTGAATCGCGTGCATGTGCCAATGCCTCTGGCACGGACTGGATCAGCGCAACCGGGACACTGTGCTCTTCCAATAATGGAATCCAATAAGCAGCCGCCTGTGTCGCGAAAGCGCTTTCAAGCTGCTCCCACAAGGCATGTTTGTTTTTCAGGCGACTGGCACCAGTCTGGAAGCGTTCATCATCAAGGAGCGACTCCAGGCCCAGTACACGACACAAGCCTTGCCACATTCTCTCGGTATTGGCCGTCACCACAAACTCGCGGCCATCACCACCCCGGAAAGAGCGGTAGGTAGGAATAGAGTCATGCTTGGCCCCCTGGGGAGCGGGCGTCACTCCCGCAATCAAGGCATAGGCACTTTGATAAGACAGCATGGCCAACTGGCAATCCAGCATCGCCACATCCACAATCCGGCCTTTACCGGTACGTTCCCTGTCGGCCAGGGCGGCATTGATGGCGATAGTCGCGTACAAGCCAGCGACCGTATCACCGGCTGGAATGCCCAAACGTACGGCTGGTCTGCCTTCTTCGCCGGTCAGGCTCATGACGCCTGACAAGGCTTGCACAATCATGTCGTAAGCAGGTTTGTCACGGTCCGGGCCGGTTTGCCCAAAACCACTAATGGACGCCCAGACCAGACCGGGGTGTTCTTCACACAAGGCTTGTGGGTCCAGGCCCAGACGGGCCGCCACGCCCGGGCGGTAATTTTCCACAACCACATCCGCTTTCAGGATCAGTTGTCGAACCAGGTCCAGCCCTTCAGCGGTTTTCAGATTTACCGCCAAACTGCTTTTATTGCGATTAATACTCAGATAGTAAGCACTATCCTCACCCACGAAATGGGGGGGAATACTGCGACTGGAGTCACCTTCCGGTGCCTCGATCTTGACCACTTCAGCCCCCAGATCCCCCAGCACTTGTGTGCAGAAGGGGCCGGACAAAAAGGTAGTGAGGTCGATGACCTTATAGCCTGCCAGGGGCTGCGCGGTAGCGGTATGACTCATAATTTGGTTTTTCTATGTCGGTATCCGAACATCTCGGACAGTTTTTCGGCATGATGAATAACGGCAGCGGTAATGGCACTCAAACCTGCGCTGGGCACACGGGTGGTGGGCATGGTCAAACAAATACAGCCCACAATGCCGTGGTTATCAAAAACAGGGGCAGCAACCCCGCGTGCATCAGGCAACTTCTCGCTCATGCTGTGGGCATAGCCGTTCTGGCGCACTTCGCTCAGCTCTGCCAGGAGCGACTCCAAAGCAGGCAAAGGTGCATCTTGCGCCGGAGAGGTCTCGGCCTTGGCATACACACGCTCTATCGTGTCTTGATCCAAATACGCCAAAATAGCCTTGCCGGAAGCCCCCCAGACCAGGGACATGGGCTTGTGCAAATCAATCTGATATTGCAGCTTGTGCTCGCCTCGTGCGATGGCGGCAAAACTCATGGCAGACTCGCTGACGGCATACGTGCCAAACAGGACCGTCTCGTTGAACTCGGAAGCAATCTCGTCCAGCGATTTTTGTGCCAATGCAGGCTTGGATTCAGCGCTCATCACTTGCGCCGCTACTCGATAAAATTCAGGCCCGATGCTGTACAAACCACTTCCACCACTGACCACCGCAACAAAATCATCTTTACGCAGCAGATTCAGCAAGCGGTGAGCTGTTGAAGGGGCCAGGCCCATTTGCTCGGACACTTGCTTGACGGTTACCGGGCCGTTGGACTCTGCCAAGACAGCCAATAGCTGAAGCGCACGGCTTACGGTTCCGGTTGAACTAGTAGAGGTGGACGTGTTTTGTGTGGTCATATCTGGGCTTCAAAAATATGGATTGCACAAGCACCATGATCAAGGCCCGCAATACCGCCACCCGTGACGTGAGTCATGGCGTAGCGAGCATCAGGAACCTGACGTTCTCCGGCTTGGTGTGTCAGTTGCCAGTACATTTCCACGGCTTGGGCCACACCGCTTGCTCCCACTGGGTGACCCTTGGCCAGCAAACCGCCACTGGGGTTCACCACCACATCACCGCCGTAGGTACTACGACCATCCAGCAGAAACTGAGCAGACTGCCCGACCTCACACAAACCTAGTGCTTCGTAATAAATAAGTTCGGCGATTGTAAACGCGTCATGCAGCTCAACCGCATCCAGATCCTGGGCTGTAATCCCCGCCATCTTGTAGGCGTCGCGGGCGGATTCCGCAGAAATCTCGGGACGAGTCATGTCGCGAAAACCGCTGGTCGCCTGACCGGAATGCAGCACCGACGCAGCGACCCGCATGGCAGGTTTCTGCAAACGTTTCAGGGCGCGCTCGGACACCATGATCAAGGCCGCCGCGCCGTCACCCGTAGGGCAACATTGCAGCAGGGTCAGCGGGTCACAAATAGGACGAGATGCCAGCACCTGTTCCACCGTCAGCGGATCACGATACTGTGCATAGGGATTATGTTGACTGTGTGTGCGAGCCTTGATGGAGACTTGCGCCAGAACTTCTGGCCCCAGATTACGTTCATGCAGGTAACGACGAGCACGCATGCCATACACTGCAGGCATCACCAAGCCCTGCTGGACCTCGGGATCCTCCTGCACCAAAGGCAAGGTGCCTCCGCCAAACTGCGTCAGCTTGTCCACACCGATCACCAGCACGATATCGTGTCGGCCAGCCTGGATATCTTTCCACGCCAAGTGAATGGCCGTGGCCCCACCCGAGCAGGCGTTATCGCAATTGACGACAGGCACTGTACCAATACCGATTTCCTTGACCAGACGCTGTCCCGTCAACATGCCACCAAAGGCGTGGCCGCAAACAACAGCATCAATATCCTGAGCCTGTACACCGGCACTGGCCATCGCGTTAAGGATTGCGGGCAAGGCCAAACCGGTATAGCTGGATTCTTTATGACGAGCCATGGGAATCATGGCCGCGCCGACTACATATGCTTCACTCACCTTACTTCTCCGCCGACATAGGAGTTACAAACCAGTCATTGCCATCGGTGGCAGTACTGACAGGCATATCGCAATACAAGGCGCTCAGATCTTCACAACGTACGTGTGCCAAAACACGAACTCCGTTAGGAAAATCTACATATCCCAAGGTGTAAGGCGTGGGACGCGACGCGGAAACATAAATGGTGGAAAAACTGTAGAGCTTTCCAAATGGGCCAAAAAACATGTCTTGCATGTCTCGAGCACCCGTTTCCATACACACTTCACGGACAGGAAAAGCCTTGCTGCCGCTGGAACGGCTCTGGCTGCCACGCAACAAGACCGCTCCATCTTCAATAACAAACTGGCTAGCCTGGTCTGACGCAATATCTCGTATCGGCTGTGCATTTGCACCGAAAGCCATCGCCGTCGGCAGCTCAGTAGATTCAGTAACTGGCATGAATTAATCCTTGCAGCATTAATTAACTTGATTCCAAAAATTCTCAATTTGCAGTGCGAAGGCTTCGGGCACTTCAACCGGCGCCGTGTGACCGGACTGCTCAAATACCGTATGTGTGCTGTGTGGAAGCAAGCTGTGCATATGCTCCATATCAGCGGGCTTTTTAGCTCTGTCCAAAGCACCGCTGATCAACAAATGAGGGGTGCTATTGCCTACCAAAAGAGACTGATAGTCAGGACGGGCAAACACGCCATTGACTGAGTTGGCAATGCTGGGAGGCAAATATGTGAAGTAGTCGCGCCACTGCTCCTGCTGAGCCTGAGCAGCAAGGTCTGTGCTTGCCAGAAAGGCGTCTCCAAACATGGTTTGCAGCAAGGCCGAGACATAAGGCGCACCGCCATCTCGACGCAGTTGCGCTTCCAGTTGGTCAAAGCGCTCTTTCTGCTGTTCTGCCATCGAGGTGCAGCAAGACAGGACAGCAGAACGGACCAACTGAGGTGCGCGCTGCATCAACTCCTGAGCCACGTAACCTCCCATCGAGCTACCCACTACATGCACGGAAGAAATCCGCAGTGCTTGGGCCAGAAACGCGTAGTCCTGTGCCAACTGATGCATGGTGGCGGGCTTCTGACCTGCGGTGCTCAAGCCCTGATTACGATGATCCGGGCAAATAATGTGCCATTCGTTTTGCAACGCCTGAATCACGGGCAGGAACATGCCTCCATTGAAAAACAGGGAGTGCAGCATGAGCACGGATGGACGAGATGCGCTGGGCTGCCCAATTTCTGCGTAATGCAGTTCGGCCCCATCGGGAAGCATCAAGTGCTGTGTGCTGACTTGTTTCATCATTTTCCTGTTTATATTCCGTTTAACGGAATGTCATTCTAATGTATGGGATAATGATAAAAGCGTGGTTAGGTTCATGCCTATCAGTACAAACCCTAGGGCACAAAAAAAGCCTGAATCCAGAAAGGATTCAGGCTATTTAAAACGTTCCAAAGCAATCACCACTCCGGGTGATGCCATGGAAACAGCGCTATTTTAGAACCGGTTCATCATCAGCTGGACTCAAGCAGCTTGCCACTCCGTCACAAACTTTTGTGGCTCGGGACGCTGGGCAGGACCCAGATTGTGAATAGGCGTACCCACCGACACAAAGCCCAGGAACTGGTAATCCAGGGAATCGAAGCCCAGGGCTTCCGGGACTTCTTCACCATAGGTGCCCAAGCCAGTGCTCCAGAAAGCGCCAAAGCCCAACTGGTGAGCCGCATGCAGCATATTGCTGACGGCTGCGCCCGTTGCCAGGACACGTTCCAGTTCAGGGATTTTTTCTTCACCATGATCGATGTGGCTGGCCACGGCGATCAGCATGGGCACTTTGGCCAGCCAGGCGCGGACGCTGGCAGCTTTCTGCTCGGTCAAGGGATTACCGGCGCGCTCATTGGCGGCAATGGCCAGTTCGCCCAGAGCCTGCACGTTTTCACCGCGGATCAGGCAAAAGCGCCAAGGCTGTAAACGGCCATGGTCAGGAGCGACCATGGCAGCGCGCAAAATCAGGTCCAGCTCCTGCTCGTTCGGGCCGGGGCCTTGCACCAGCTTGATGGAGCGGCGGGACAATAGGGAATCAATGGTATTCATAGTGCTTCCAGAATCAGTTAAGAGTGCCCTGCCCAGATGGCAGGGCTCAGTCAGGCTTGAGCAGGAGCGCCCGCTTGCACCAGCAGGGCTTTCATGTCGCGCACGGCTTTTTCCCAACCGTCAAAGACAGCCTGGGCAACAATGGCGTGACCAATATTAAGCTCCGTCAGCCCCGGCAAGGCGGCAATCGCTTGTACGTTGCCGTAGTGCAGGCCATGACCCGCATTCACACGCAGACCTTGCGACACACCTTGAGCAATACCGGCACGGATACGCTCCAGTTCGCTGGCGGCCTGCTCGGGCGTTTGAGCATCCGCATAGGTGCCAGTGTGCAGTTCGATCACGGTGGCACCCACGTCACTGGCGGCTCGGATTTGCGCCGGGTCGGCATCAATGAACAGCGAGACGCGAATACCGGCAGCCTGCAATTGCTGCACAGCAGCCTTGACCTGGTCCAGATGACCGACCACATCCAGACCACCTTCGGTCGTCAGTTCAGCACGGTGTTCGGGAACCAGGCAGACATCGTCCGGTTTGATACGGCAGGCAATGTCCAGCATTTCGGTGGTGATGGCGCATTCCAGATTCATCCGGGTACGCAGTACGGGGCGCAGGGCCTCGACGTCGGCATCCTGAATATGACGCCGGTCTTCACGCAGATGTAAGGTGATCAGGTCCGCTCCGGCTTCTTCTGCTCGCAAAGCGGCCTGAATTGGATCAGGGTATGTGGTCAGACGCTGCTGGCGCAGCGTCGCCACATGATCGATATTGACGCC
Organism: Alcaligenes sp. 13f; assembly: GCF_020496585.1. NCBI lineage: Bacteria > Pseudomonadati > Pseudomonadota > Betaproteobacteria > Burkholderiales > Alcaligenaceae > Alcaligenes > Alcaligenes sp. 13f. The sequence continues at coordinate 36,257 of NZ_JAHKKC010000015.1, read as the reverse complement.
CAGTTCTAACATTCCCCAAGGACCTCCGTAGTTTCAGGGATGAATGACCAGACGTATTATCGCCTGTTTACTCCGGTGCTGTCCCAGTGGCCTGGGTCTTTGTTTCAGGCTTGACGGTTTCAGCTGTCCAGCCGCCACCCAAAGCCTTGTACAACTCGACCCGGTTCATCAGGGATGCCAAGCCAGTCTGAATATAGGCTTGACGCGTACCGTACAGGCTGACTTCCGCCGTTTGCACCTGCAGGAAGCTGTCTATACCCACTTCGTAACGCAGCTTGGCCAGACGCAAGCTTTCGCTGGCAGCCTGATCAACCTCTTGCAAGGCGTCGATCTGCTGACCGTAGGTGGCTTCGCCCGCCAAAGCATCAGCCACTTCGCGGAAGGCTTCCTGAATGGTTTTTTCATACTGGCTGATCGCAATGTCACGACGAGCCTCGGCCAGATCCAGATTGGCCCAGGTACTGCCCGAGAGCAGCGGCATGGTAATTTGCGGCTGGAACTGCCAGTAACGGTTACCCGAACTGAACAGACCACCCAGCTCGGGGCTCATGAAGCCCAGCAGACCGGTCAGGCTCAGACGCGGGAAGAAAGCAGCGCGTGCTGCCCCGATGCTGTAGTTGGAACCACGCAAGACGTGCTCGGCGGCCAGGATGTCAGGACGACGCTCCAGCAATTCTGCCGACAACCCTACAGGCAAGCTAGGCATCAGCTGAGCACGGGTAAAGGGCAAGCCTGCTGGCAAGTCAGCCGGTATTTCACCGCCCAACAAAACCTGCAAGGCATTGAGTGCACGCTGACGATCACGCTCGACAGCCTGCATATCGGAACGCACGGTGTTGTATTGCACCTTGGCCTGGTTCAGGTCCAGCGCCGACACCGTACCGGCATCGTAAGAAGACTGCACCAGGCGCAATGTCTCTTGACGGCTGCGCAAGGTATTGCTCATCAAAGCATGCAGTTCTTCGGCCGTACGCACCTTGAAGTAGGCTTCGGCGGTGCCCGCCACCAGGGCGATATGGGCGGTACGTTGAGCCTGCTCGGTGGCAAAGTACTGTTCTTGAGCAGCACGAGCCAGATCACGCACTCGACCAAAGAAGTCCAGCTCGAAAGCAGTGATACCGACACCGGCCTGGAACGTACGGGTTACGGGGGCCGAATTTGGGCCACCTGGACGCAGTTCAGCCGGTGTGTGGGTGGCCTGCTCGGCCGCCTGCACACCAATGCTGGGCAACTGGTCACTGCGTGCCACGCCGTATTGCGCGCGAGCTTCCTCGATGCGCTGGGTGGCAATACGCAGATCGCGGTTATTCTCCAGAGCCTGCTCGATCAGGGCATGCAGACGCGGATCCGTAAAGAATTCACGCCAGCCCAGATCAGCAGCCTGTGCCGCATCCGCCTGGCTCTGCTGGGCCAGAGGGAATTGTGCGGGCACGGGAGAATCAGGACGCTCGTACTTCGGTGCCAAGGAGCAAGCCGACAAGGCAAACGCCACGGCCAGCACCAAGGGGCTACGTAAAAACATGCTAGACATCAGTGCTGTCCTCCTTGCGAACCGGCCGGCTGTGCAGCTTGTTTGGCCTGTTCTTCCTCGTGCAATTTAGCGGCTTCGCCAAACAGACGGGGTTTAGTTTTAAAGAGCTTGAGGATCACGACAAAGAAGGTCGGCACCATCAAGACAGCCAAAGGCGTTGCGGCCAACATACCGCCCAGCACACCCAGACCCACGGCGTTCTGGCTGGCAGCACCCGCACCAGTGGAGGTAGCCAGAGGCACCACACCCAGCACAAAGGCGAAAGAGGTCATCAAGATAGGACGGAAACGCAAGCGAGCGGCTTCCAGAGTGGCGTCGATCAAGGTAGCACCACGTGCGTAGGCATCCTTGGCAAACTCCACAATCAGAATCGCGTTCTTCGCTGACAGACCGATCACCGTCACGATACCCACCTGGAAGTACACGTCGTTAGGCATACCCAGACCGGAGACCAGCAAGACCGAACCCAGCATACCCAGCGGTACGGCCAGCATCACGGACAGCGGAATCGCCCAGCTTTCGTACAAGGCAGCCAGCAGCATGAACACCACCAGAACCGCCAAGCCCATCAAGATAGCGGACTGGCCTGCGGCCTGACGCTCTTGATAAGACAGACCTGTCCAGTCCACACCAAAGCCGCTAGGCAACTGCTTCATCAGGTTTTCCATCTCGATCATGGCTTCACCCGAGGTATAGCCTGGAGCGGGGCCACCACCGATACGGACAGACTCGTAGCTGTTGTAGCGCACGATCTGTACCGGACCTTGTTCGGTCGTCTGGCTGACAAAGGCCGACAGCGGAACCATCTTGCCTTCGCTGTTGCGAGCATTGAGCTTGAGCACATCGTCGATGGTCATGCGATATGGCGCATCAGCTTGTACCCAGACACTTTGCACACGTCCCTGGTTGGTGAATTTACCCACAAAAGACGAGCCCAGGGCACCACTGATCAAGGCAGAGGCTTCGCTGAAGTTCACACCCAGGGCAGCCGCCTTGTCACGGTCAATCTCCAGACGGATCTGTTTGCCAGGTCCCAAGCCCGTGATACGCACACTCTGTGGATCGAACACAGGGCTTGCCTTGGCCAGGGCCAGCAACTGATCCGCGGCTGCCATCAGGGCATCGTGCCCCATGCCACCGCGGTCTTCCAGACGCATATCAATACCCGAGGAGTTACCCAGAGCAGAAATAGCGGGGGGCACAATCGCGATCACCATGGAGTCAGGCAAACCGAACAGCAATTGGCCCATGGCCTTGCCGGAAATAGCTTGAGCCGAGTTTTCCTTGCCTTTACGTTCGTTGAAGTCTTTCAAGGGCACAAAGGCAATCGCCGAGTTCAAACCACTACCGTTAAAGCTGAAGCCTTGCACGGCAATGATGTTTTCAACCTGAGGCTGCTCCTTGAAGTAGTCCTCTACCTTGGAGATGGTTTCAATCGTACGGTTGGCCGTCGAACCGGCAGGCAGTTCGATGTTGGCAATCACGTAGCCCTGATCTTCCTCGGGCAAGAACGCGGTTGGCATACGCATGTACAGGAAGCCCAGCACCAGCACCATGATCAGGTAGATGAACATCATCCGACCGCCACGACGCAAGGTCTTGCCAATAAAGCTTTCGTAACCATTGGTGGTACGCGTAAAGACACGGTTGAACCAGCCAAAGAAGCCACGCTTGGTTTCGTGATGGCCCTTGGGGATAGGTTTCAACAAAGTCGCGCACAAGGCAGGTGTAAAGGTCAGTGCCAAAAAGCCGGAGAAGGCAATCGACACGGCCATGGCCACCGAGAACTGACGGTAAATCACCCCCACCGAACCGGCCATGAATGCCAGGGGCAAGAACACGGCCGACAGCACCAGCGTAATACCCACAATAGCGCCACTAATTTGCGGCATGGCTTTCTTGGTCGCTTCCTTAGGCGAGAGCCCGTCTTCCACCATGATACGTTCGACGTTCTCCACCACCACGATCGCGTCGTCCACCAAAATACCAATGGCCAGCACCATCGCGAACATGGTCAGCACGTTCACTGACATACCCAGCACCTGCATCACCGCGAACGCCCCCAAGATAGCCACCGGCACCACCAGTGCGGGGATCAGGGTGTAGCGCACGTTTTGCAGGAACACGTACATCACGATGAACACCAGCACCATGGCTTCCAGCAAGGTGTAAACCACCTGGGTGATGGACTTGTCCACATAGGGCGAGGTGTCGTAAGGAATGTCGTAGCGGATGTTTTCCGGGAAGAACTCGGCCAACTTCTCCATTTCGACTTTAATTGCCGCGGCAGTATCCAGCGCGTTCGCCTCAGGCAACAAGGAGATAGCAAAAGCCGCTGTCGGCTTGCTGTTCAGACGGGCACCAAACTGGTAGTTGTCCGCCCCCACTTCCACACGAGCGACGTCTTTAATACGCACGGTCGAGCCATCAGGCTGCGAGCGCAGAATGATGTTTTCAAACTCTTCCACGGTTGCCAACTGACCGTTCACCGTAATGGGTGCGGCCACACGCTGACTGTCCTGATTGGGTGGGCCACCCAGAATACCGGCAGACACCAGCATGTTTTGCTGACGAATGGCGTTGGTCACGTCCGCTGGGCTCATCTGGTAACCGACCAGCTTGGCAGGGTCCAGCCACACACGCATGGCGCGACCGGCTGCAAACAGCTGGAAGCGAGCCACACCAGGAACACGAGAAATCGTATTCTTGATATTGCGTTCGATGTAGTCAGCCAGAGCTGTCTGATCCAGACTGCCGTCCGTGGAGGACAAGGTCACCACTTGCAGAAAGCCGGTACTGGACTGCTCCACGTGCAGGCCCTGCTCCATCACCGCTGTCGGCAAGGACGCGGTAATGTTGCTGACCCGGTTCTGGACGTCCACCTGAGCCATGTCAGGATTGGTACCAGGACGGAACGTGGCGGTGATTTCGGTCGAGCCGTAGGAGTCACTGACGGACTCGTAGTACAGCAGGCCTTTGGCACCGTTCAGCTGATCTTCGATCACACTGGCTACCGTACTGGCAACGTCTTCCGCCGTTGCACCTGGGTAGGTCGCCCGGATGGTGACCGAAGGGGGTGCCACATCGGGATACTGCGCTACAGGCATATTGGGCAAAGCCAATAAGCCAAATAGCGTGATCGCCAAGGCAACGACCCATGCAAAAATGGGCCTTTCAATAAAAAACTGAGGCATGTCGCTTACTCGCTAGACTTGGCTTCGTTTGGCTCAGCAGCGGCGGCCGGTTCCTGTGCGGGGGCCGCATCAGGAGCAGGTGCAGCGGCTGACTTGTTGCCCTTCCAAGGCATCGTCTGGACAGGGGCACCGGGACGAATCTTCTGGAAGCCTTCGACAATGATCTGGTCGCCGGCTTGCAGGCCTTTGTCCACTACATACTGACCATCGCTTTCGGGTCCCAACACGACAGGTACGGACTGGGCTTTCTCTTCACGAACCACGTAAATATTAGAAGCGCCATCCGAGGTGTACTGAACAGCCTGCGCGGGCACCAGCAAGGCATCCGGAATCACACCTTGTTCCAGACGAACGCGTACGTACATACCGGGCAAGAGAATTTCATCAGGGTTCGGGAACACGGCACGCAAGGTTACTTGCGAAGTGGAAGGATCCACGCTGACACCGCTAAACAGCAAAACGCCATCTTGATCGTAAAGGGAGCCATCTTCCAGCACGGCCTTGGCTTTGGCCTGGCCTTCACCAGCCGACTTCAACGTACCAGCAGCCATGGCACGACGCAGTTGCGTCAGCTCAGCGGTGGAACGCGTCACATCAATATAGACACGGTCCAGTTGCTGCACGGTGGCCATATGGGTGGCGTTGGCGGCAGAAACCAGAGCACCTTCGGTAACCAGGGACTTGCCGATACGGCCCGACACGGGCGACACAATCTTGGTGTAGCCCAGATCAATATTGGCGCTGTCCAGGGTCGCCTGTGCAGCGGCAATGGCGGCATCGGCCTGCATGGCGCGGGCCTTGGCGTTGTCGTAATCCTGGCGGGAAACCGCATTTTCCTTGATCAGACGCTCGTAACGCTGCGCCAATTGCTTGGCACTTTGTGCGTCAGCCTGGGCGTTTTTCAGCTGGGCTGCAGCTTGATTACGAACTGCACGGTACGGAGCCGGGTCAATGGTAAACAAGAGCTGGTCTTGTTTGACATCAGCGCCCTGCTCAAAGTTGATCTCTTCCACAATCCCGGAAACACGGGCGCGGATTTGTGCATCTTTAATTGCTTCGACTCGTCCAGGCAGCTCGGAGAACAACTCGGTAGAAGTCGGTTGGACGGTAATCACACTGACCGGGACCTTCATCCCGCCGGCCGGAGCTTGAGGCTCTTTGTTGCCGCAAGCGGCGAGCAGAACCAAGGAAGAGAAGGCAGCAATACGAAAAGTCTGCCGACCCAACAAGCTTTGAAATGACATGAAGAACTCCTGAGCTAAGCGTTGCATGGGAGTTTAACGCTTAAACTGACTGGATTGTATGGTTTGGACAAGCAGCAAGTATATGTCGAAAAAGCGCAAATCAAACAGGAAAATTTGCGATGAGACTCATTTCGATCCTGCCATTATTTGGCGACTACGATTAGCCAGCTACCCCCTTGCACCCGCTCCGCTGTCTGCCTATGCCAAAAGAACACGTATTATCATATACCTAGGGTTTTTTGAATATAAAAAAACCGCGTTTAACCCCTAGAGTTCACGCGGTTTTCCAAATCCGGGATAGTGCTTTCTAACCTAGCAATAAACTATCGTCGGCTAAAGTCTCGCCCCGAACCCGCTCGAACATCTCCAGCAGATCTCGCACATCCAGGCCTTGACGCTGTTCACCACTGACATCCAGCACCACCTTGCCCTGGTGCAACATGACCGTGCGATCACCCACATCCAGAGCCTGACGCATACTGTGCGTGACCATCATGGTGGTCAGGCCACCTTCACGCACAATACGATTGGTCAGTTGCAAAACAAAGTCAGCCGTACGCGGGTCCAGCGCAGCCGTATGCTCGTCCAGCAGCAAGATCTTGGAAGGACGCAAGGCCGCCATCAACAGGCTGACGGCCTGACGTTGGCCACCGGACAACAAACCGATGCGGTCTGTCAGACGGTTTTCCAGACCCAGACCCAAGGTTTCCAGACGCTCTGCAAATTCAGCGCGCATAGAGTGACGCACGGCACGGCTCAGCCCACGGCGGCTGCCACGGCAGGTGGCCAGCGCCATATTTTCTTCAATGGTCAGATCTTCACAGGTACCGGCCATCGGATCCTGAAACACACGTGCTACCCAATTGGCTCGCTCCCAGACCGGGCGGCGAGTCACGTCCACCTTGTCGATCATGATTTGGCCATCATCAACAGACTGGTCGCCCGAGATCGCATTCAGAAAAGTAGACTTGCCCGCACCGTTGGAACCGATCACGGTCACGAACTGCCCTTCGGGAATGGTCAGGGACAAACCGCGCAAGGCACGGGTTTCAATGGGCGTACCCGGATTAAATGTCAGGGACAGATCTTTTGCTTCTAACATTACTGGGCCCCCTTCTGTTTACGAGCACGCTTTTTCTTGAGCAATGGAATCACCAGTGCCACGGTAACCAGCAAAGCGGTGACCAGGTTCAAGTCCTGCGCTTTCAGGCCGATCACATCGGCATTCAGAGCCAAAGCAATAAAGAAGCGGTACAGAATCGCACCCAGCACCACGGCCAAGGTGGCGTAGAACAGTTTGCGGGCGGGCAAGATGCTTTCACCCACAATCACGGCAGCCAGACCAATCACGATGGTCCCGATGCCCATGGAGATATCCGCCCCACCCTGCGATTGTGCAAACAAGGCACCGGCCAAGGCGACCAGGGCATTGGAAATAGCCATGCCCAGCAAAAGCATATTGCCAGTTGCCACGCCTTGAGCACGGGCCATACGCGCATTGGCGCCGGTAGCGCGCATGGCCAGGCCAGTTTGCGTACCGAAGAACCAATCCAGCGCCAGTTTGGCAATGATTACCAACCCAATCAGCATCAAGGGACGAGCAATATAGTCAGCGATGGATTCGGGCTGCAGAATCGTGAAGACCGTCGGCTCCATGATCAGGGGCACATTGGGACGGCCCATGATGCGCAGGTTGATGGAATACAAGGCGATCATCATCAGGATACTGGCCAGCAGATCCATGATTTTCAGGCGTACGTTCAACCAGCCAGTAATCGTGCCGGCAATGGCACCAGCAAAAGTGGCCACTACAGTCGCCAGGAAAGGATCATTGCCCTGGCTGATCAGGATGGCGGCAACCGCCCCACCCAAAGGAAAACTACCATCGACCGTCAGGTCAGGAAATCGCAAGATGCGAAAAGAAATCAGAACACCCAGAGCAACCAGTCCGAAAATCAGACCAATCTCCAGGGCCCCCCACATTGAATAAATAGACATATTGTTGGACGTCTAGGATACAAAAGAAACAGGCGGGCAGCTTGTGGCAACCCACCTGCAAGAAGCAGTCAAATCAGGCTTATTCGACGATTTTTGTTGCGGACTTCACGAAGTCCTCGTTAAGCGAAACGCCTTGGCGCTTGGCAGCGCCCGGATTGACATACAGTTCCAGATTGCTGCTGGTTTCAGAAGCCATATCACCGGGTTTTTCACCCTTCAGAATACGGATGACCTGTTGACCGGTCTGCAGACCCAGGTTGTAGTAGTTCACGCCCAAAGCCGCGATAGCACCCCGGGCCACACTGTCGGTGTCCGAAGCGATCAAAGGCACCTTGGCGTCCACGCCCACTTTTACCAGGGACTCGTAGGCCGACACCACGTTATTGTCGGTATTGGTGTAGATCACATCGACCTTACCCACCAGGCTACGAGCAGCCGCCCCCACGTCCACGGTACGAGGCGCGGTGGCTTCCACCAGCGTCATGCCGTGCTTGGGCAGCAATTCTTTCATTTCTTTAACGACCACGGCGGAGTTGGCTTCGCCAGGGTTGTAAACCATACCCACGCGCTTGGCATCAGGCACGACTTTCTTGATCAGATCCACCTGGGCTTCCAGTGCCAGCGCATCGGACACGCCTGTCACGTTGGTGCCCGACGGTGCCATGCTGGGCACCAGGTGTGCCACCACAGGATCGGTCACGGCCGAGTACACCACAGGGATAGTCTTGGTTGCCGACACCACGGCCTGCGCCGAAGGAGTGGAAATGGCCACAATCACGTCAGCCTTGTCACCGACGAATTTACGAGCGATCTGAGCGGCAATCGCCGGATTGCCCTGGGCGGTCTGAAACTGCCATTTGAAGCCGGAGGCTTCGTTATAACCAGCATCGGTCAGCGCTTTGTGTACTCCATCCTTAATGGCGTCCAGAGCCGGATGTTCCACAATCGACGATACCGATACAGATTGCGCATGAACTGCAGCGCCCGACATCAATCCTACACAAGCCAAAGCGGCCGCCACCTGATGCACCGATCTGATCAGTTTCATCCAATACTCCTTAGATGCAAAAAAACGAAAATTTTAGGTGTTTAGTCTAACGCGAACGACAGGACTTTGACCCTTCAGGTAATCCCTGCCCCGCTCCCCTACTGGTCCTGCATCTGGCGACGGAACGAGAGCAGTTCCCTGGCCCAACGTGTAGCCGGCAAACCATAATCGGCCTGCACTTGTTCGGCCCGACTCAGCAGCTCTCCGGCTGTCATCTCCAGCGTGCTGCCTTTGAAGGCCAGAACCACCTGATTGCCCTCGTCCATTTCAGGCAAGAGCAGTACTTTGCCATTAAAGGCTTCACGAATGTTGTCAATATTATGTTTGAAGCTGGGATGGGCACCAAAAAGATTCACCGTCATGATGCCTTCATCATCCAGAACCGCGCGGCAATCCTGATAGAACTCCAGACTGTCACGTACTGGGCCTTCGGCATGCGCGTCGTACAAGTCCACCATCAAGGCGCGATACTGACTGTGCTGATCGCTATCCTGTACCCAGACACCGGCGTCAGCCTGATCAATCAGAGACCGTGGGCTGCGCGGCAGCCGGAAGAAAGCATTGCACATGCCAATCACCGACGGATTCCACTCCACCGTCTGTACCTGACTGCTGGTCTGCTTCAGGCAGAAACGCAGCAGGGAACCCGCCCCCAGCCCCAGAATAGCCAGCTTGTGCTCGGGTTTGGGGTCTTCCATAAATAGCAGCCAGGCCATCATTTGTTGTGTGTAGGCCAAGACCAATTCAGCGGGCTTGCGAATACGCATTGCACCTTGAATCCACTCCGTTCCAAAGTGCAGATAACGGATCCCTTCGCTTTCCGACAACGTAGGACTATCGTCCCCCTGCTCACCAGCCATGAAAATCTTCCTTGCAAATCAGTCAGGCGGCCAAAATCGGACGGAAGCGCTATCGCTTCACGCATGCGGTCCTGAATTTCGGGATAGCCTGCAGACAGAAAAAACATCGCCGGAAGGGGGGTGGTAGCACCACTTCCGGCGTTTTTAGCAAGGTGCCATCATAACAGTGAACAACCGCCAACCGGTGTATCACGTCCTGCTCAGCTTCGCTCCAATACCATTGCGATCCCCTGCCCGCCCGCCAAACACATCGTAGCCAGACCATACCGCCCCTGGGTACGCACAAGCTCATGGACCGTTTTTACGACGAGGGCCGCTCCCGTCGCCCCGAAGGGATGACCCAGGCTGATGCCACTACCGTTAGGATTTACGTTCACTGGATCCAGCTTCAATTCCAGCATGACCGCGCAAACCTGCGCCGCAAAGGATTCATTGAGCTCAATGACGTCCAGATCAGAGACGCTCAAACCGGCCCGCCGCAGTGCTATCTGGGTTGCCGGCACCGGTCCCATCCCAGCCAAATGGGGTTCCACTCCGGCATGCCCCCAAGACACCACGCGGGCCAGCGGCGTTAACCCGTGCTGGCGAGCCTGCTCTGCACTCATCAGCAATACGGCCGCCGCACCATCTGCCAGGGCGAGCGTGTTGCCGGCTGTCACGGAGCCGCCTTCAGGATCAAATGCTGGCTCCAATGAAGCAAGCTTGGCCAGACTGATATCCGCACGTACACATTCGTCCCGGTCGAAAAGGCGCTCTCCCCGCTCAGTTTTCACGGAAACAGGTACAAGCTGAGTCCGAAAATGTCCTTGTTCAATGGCACGGTGAGCGCGCCGATGAGACTCCAGAGCCAATTCGTCCTGGTCCGCACGGCTTATTCCATATCGCCGGGCAACCGTATCCCCTGTTACTCCCACATGTCGATGATCGAAGGGCTGAATGAAAATATCGTTCAACATGTCAACCAAGGCCGCCTTTTCCGTGGGCACTTCCCAACGCTGTACGCTTACTAAATGCGGAATACGACTGACACTTTCCACTCCCCCGGCCAATGCGATAGGCCCCTCCCCCAGGGTAATGCCTTGTGCTGCCGCGATAATGGCCTGCATGCCCGAACCACACAGCCGATTAACAGTCATGGCTGGCGCCTTATGGCTGACGCCCGCTCGCATGGATGCCCAGCGAGGCAAATACACATCATCAGGAGCCGTAGCAACAACGTGGCCCATCACGACATGTTGCACGTCAGCCCCCTTAACACCGCTTTTTTCAAGTACAGCAGTCAGTAAGGTGCTTGCTAGATCTATAGGAGATTCATTTCTTAAAGCGCCACCGAAACGGCCGAAAGCTGTCCGGCATGCTTGCACAATCACAACCTCTTGCATTTGGGCCTCCTTTCATTCTTCGCTCGATAGAAAATAGCCAAAAGACAGTCATTGCGCGGAGTAGGCTTATAAAAAACTCGTCAATATTAGAACCTAAGGCTCTATGCTTGCGAATCAGTATTACTATGTCAACGCTAAATGGTTCCGGGTAGCGATCTGCATAGAATGACCGCTCATCGGCAGTTGCACCACTAAAGAAACGGATTAGAAAAGCACTGGCAAAAAAACCGGGAAACCCATGCATCAGGCTCCCGGCTTTTTCGAACGACTCACCGATTAATCCACCATCAGAAGAATGTGAGCCGTATTAATCAAGGACGCTCAAAAATCGCCGCAATCCCCTGCCCGCCACCGATACACATGGTGACCAGCGCGTAACGCCCCTGAACACGCTGCAACTCATGCAAAGCCTTGACCGTAATAGCAGCGCCAGTCGCGCCAATAGGGTGGCCTAGGCTGATACCGCTACCGTTAGGGTTCACACGTGCCGGGTCCAGACCCAGTTCACGCACGACTGCGCAAGCCTGAGCGGCAAAAGCTTCATTGGACTCGATCACATCCAGATTCGACACGCTCAAACCGGCGCGCTCCAGTGCCAGACGGCTGGCCGGCACAGGCCCAATACCCATAACACTGGGGTCCACCCCGGCATGCCCCCAGGACACCAGCCTGGCCAATGGCTTCAGACCACGTTGACGCGCCTCTTCCGCGCACATCAGCAACACTGCAGCAGCACCGTCATTCAGGCCCGAGGCATTGCCCGCCGTCACACTGCCACCTTCGGGCAGGAACACAGGTTTCAGGCCAGTAAAGTTCTCCATCGTGGCATCCAGACGGACGTGCTCGTCCTGATCAAACACGATCTCGCCCTTGCGGCTTTTCTGGATAATGGGCACGATCTGCTCTTTAAAGTAGCCTTGCTCAATCGCACGACGGGCACGCTGGTGCGATTCCAGTGCCAGCTCGTCCTGGTCAGCACGGGTCACGCCATATTGGCGCGCCACGTTTTCGGCTGTAATGCCCATATGAACACGATCGAAAGGATCCGTCAGCGCGCCAGTCATCATGTCCATCATGACCGAGTCCCCCATGCGGGCACCCCAACGATGAGCGCTGGACATATACGGCGCACGGCTCATGCTTTCTGCGCCGCCCGCCAAAGCCACCTTGGCATCACCGACCAGAATGCCCTGCGCGGCCGACACAATGGCTTGCAGACCAGAACCGCACAAACGGTTGACGTTCATGGCCGGTGTTCCGTGTCCCACGCCCGCCTGCACCGAAGCCACACGCGACAAGTACATGTCGCGTGGCTCGGTTTGAATAACCTGCCCCATCACTACATGCTGAACGTCTGCCGCCGATACGCCACTTCTGTCCAGTACCGCGCGCAATACCGTGGCTCCCATTTCGATTGGCGACACATTCTTCAGTCCACCACCAAAATCACCAATCGCGGTACGGCATGCCTGGACTACAACCACTTCTTTCATATGAATCTCCCTCAATCCCAGTGGGATATGATGACCAGCATAAAAAAGCCAAGCTGACAAAAACGTCCACTCGAATATACACGGCTGCCATGGAAAACCATAAAGCAGACACAAAGACCGTAATTCGCAGTATGGTTTGATACCTTACCCACAAGACACGTTCTTGATAACCCTTTTTATAGGATTTCCCCCTCATGTACGAGCGTATCCTGGTATGCACCGACGGCTCAGAACTGTCCGCCCACGCTGTCACCCATGCCCTGAACCTGGCCAAGACCAGCGGCGCCAAATTGCTGGCCCTGCGCGTCATTCCGCGCTATCGCCAAAGCTACCTGGAGGGCGGCCCCATTATTGATCAGAAGCTCGATAGCCGTATCGAAGCCTCCTGGGTAGAGCACGCACAATCCGAGCTGGCCGCCGTCAAGCAAGCCGGTAAAGACATTGGCGTTTCGGTCAAGGGCCTGGTGGTGAAATCGGAACTGGTGGCCGATGCCATTATTTCTACCGCTGAAAAACAGAAAGCTGACCTGATCGTCATGTCATCGCATGGCCGCAAGGGCTACAAGCGCCTGCTTTTGGGCAGCGAAACACAGCACGTCCTGACCTACTCGGAAATCCCCGTACTGGTGATCCGCAAGAAAGCCAAGAAAAAATAAAACGTGGCCAGGCATCAAAACGCAAACTTCGGTTTGCGTTTTTTATTCTCGGGAGCTCCGCATGACTATCAGCACACAGGAAAAACGTCGCCGTTTTCGAGCTTTGCATGAAAGCGGCCTACTGATTTTGCCCAACCCTTGGGATATAGGCGGGGCCAAGCGCCTGGAACGGCTGGGTGCCCAGGCGATTGCCAGCAGCAGCGCTGCGTTTGCCTGGTCAAACGGGCTGGAAGATTTTGAGGTGGGCCGGGATGCGCTACTGGCGCATTTACGAGAACTGGCCGCCAGCACGGATTTGCCACTGAATGCCGACTTTGAAAACGGCTTTGCCGACGAGCCGGAACAGGTCGCCGAAAACGTCCGCCTGGCTATTGACACCGGCATTGCAGGCTTGTCCATTGAGGATCGCCATGGGGACGAGCTGTACGAACTGGAGCTGGCCGTGGCCCGTATACAGGCTGCCAAGCAAGCGATTCTCGACAGTGGTGAGGACGTGCTGTTAATAGGACGCAGCGAAGGCATGCTGATTGACGCACTGAACCTGGAACAAACCATCGCCCGACTGCAAGCCTTTGCCCAGGCCGGTGCCGATGTGGTCTACGCCCCCGGTTTACGTGAACTGGACGATATTGCCCATCTTGTTCAGGCACTGGTGCCTACGCCCGTGAATGTACTGCTGATTCATCCGGGACTAAACGTGCCTGATTTGGCCGCCATTGGCGTGCGCCGTGTCAGCACAGGCTCACAACTGGCGCTGGCCACCTGGGACCGCTTTGAAGAGGCCAGCCTGCAGTTGCTGGAGCAAGGACATCTGTCCCCCACCCAAGCCCATCGCCGCTGGTCTTGATGCAAAACGAACAGGCATAAAAAAAGCGCAAGCAACATGGCTTGCGCTTTTTACACCTACAGTCAGAACTTAGTTGTCCTGAGCCTGGTCGCTGGACGCGTCCACTTTGGCTTCCTGATCGGTTTCCACAACAGCTTTCTTGGGAGCCACCCAATTCAGGGGCTCAACCTCAAAGACTTGTTTACGACGTACTGGTTTCGATTTGCTCACGAATAACTCCTGCTCAATATCGCCAGGGGGCACCGCCCTTAGCGCCCCGATTTCTTTATTATATCAATGATTAGACCACAAATCAATTTTCTCCATAATATGCAGACATTATGGGAGCAAATTAAGCGACGTTAGAACAAAATAAAGAAAGTCTGAAACGGCGTTTTTCATAGACGATTCAGGCCCCAATAACGAATCCAAACCTTTCACCCGCCCGACAAATTCAAGGCCCCTTTTAAAACTGACTTTTTACAAATTTCAGCACAACAATAAAGAGACAATGGCATGCACGATTTCCGCCCTACCGACAATCTGGATCGTTCATTGCGCTACTTTCTGCGTATCGCTCAACTGGGCTCCGTCAGCAAAGCAGCGGATGACTTGGGACAAAGCCAATCCAGCCTGAGCAAACAATTAAGCGCACTGGAACACACTCTGGGCCAGACCCTGTTTACGCGTACCGGCCGTGGGGTCAGCCTGAATGACGCTGGCGAACTGCTACGCCAGTCCATAGAGCCCGCTTATAGCCGCATTGACAGTGCCATCCGTGCTGTACGTCAGGATCACGGCGTCAATTCAGGCACGGTCAGGCTCGCCACCGTACACACCTTGAGCTACTACTTCATGTCCGATGTAGCCGCCTCTTTCATGGGCTCTCACCCTGGCGTGAATTTGTCCTTGCTAGGACGCAGTTCGCCCGAGGTGGTCGCGTTGGTGGAAAGTGGCAAGGCCGATGTGGGTTTTGTGTACGACTCGGCGGTGGACTGTGGCGGGCTGGTCTCGCACACCTTGTTTGATGACCAAATGTGCCGCATCTCCGCGCGACAGGAGCCTGCTCCCGACGCTGACTTGAGCCACCAGGCCTTGCGCCTGATCGGCTTTCCGCCCCACTACGCCCTGCGCCGCATGATTCACAGCAGCGGCCTGCATCCGGAGTTTGTGGCGGAAGTTGAAACCATAGACGCCATGTTACGGCTGGTGGCTTCAGGATTGGGGGACTGTATCTTGCCCAGCCGTATCCCCGACAGCCTGTTGCACGAACACAATCTGTATAAGTACCCGATCGAGCAACCTGCCCTGCAACGCCGGGTTGTGGCGATCCTGCGGGCAGACCGGGATCCTCAAGCCCTGACTTCGCGGCTGCTGGAGTGTGCTTTACGCACGGCTCAAAGCCTGTAGCGAAACGCTGCAACAAGAACCTGTCACAAGCGTTCGTCGCAAATAAGCGGCCCATAAAAAACGGACCTGATGAAAGACACTTCACGTCTGGAAGTTTTCCAGAACCCTGAAGCTCCATCACCAGGCCGCTTGCTTTACTGCTCTATCCCAAGGCCGACCCCCTGCCCCGGCCTTGGATAGCAAACTGTTTTACTGTGCCACGCAGTCCACGTAGTAACGCTTCTGACCGGAGGCATCCACCTCTTCCACAAAACCGTGGATATCCGTCCCAAAGCCAGGACACTGGCGATGCAGTTCACGCGAGAACTTCAGGAAATCCACAATCGTCTTGTTAAAGGCTTCGCCAGGAATCAAGAGCGGAATACCGGGTGGGTAAGGCGTGATCAGGTTGGTCGTCACGCGACCTTCCAGCTGATCAATCTCGACCCGTTCCGTACGCCGCTGCGCAATGCAGGCAAAAGCATCAGCCGGACGCATGACAGGCACCACATCCGACAGGTACATATCGGTCATCAGGCGGGCAATGTCGTGCTTGGCGTACAACTGGTGCACGTGCTGGCACAAATCGCGCAAGCCCATTTCCTCGTAGCAAGGATACTGACGTGCAAACTGCGGCAGAACACGCCAGACGGGCAAGTTGCGGTCGTAGTCGTCCTTGAACTGCTGCAGCGCGGTCACCAGGGAGTTCCAGCGGCCTTTGGTAATGCCGATAGTGAACATGATGAAGAAGCTGTACAGGCCAATCTTCTCCACAATCACGCCACGCTGCGCCAGGAACTTGGTCACGATGGAAGCCGGAATCCCGGTTTCACCAAACGTGCCCTTCAGATCCAGACCGGGAGTGACAATGGTCGCCTTGATCGGATCCAGCATATTGAAGCCATCCGCCAGCGGGCCAAAGCCGTGCCACTCGCTGTGCTCAACATCGTCCGTAATGATCCAGTCTTCCGGCTTGCCCACACCGTCTTCTGCCAGGGTTGGCGGCCCCCAGACCTTGAACCACCAGTCGTCCTCGTCAAACTGCGACTCGACCTTGCGCATGGCGCGGCGAAAGTCCAGCGCTTCAATAATGCTTTCTTCAACCAGCACACGACCACCGGGTGGCTCCATCATGGCAGCGGCCACATCGCAGGACGCGATAATCGCGTACTGCGGGCTGGTACTGGTGTGCATCAGATAGGCTTCATTGAACAAATGACGGTCCAGGCTGCGTGTTACCGAATCCTGCGCCAGCACGTGGCTGGCCTGGCTCAAGCCAGCCAGCAGCTTGTGCGTGGACTGGGTGGAGAACACCATGGTTTCTTGTGGACGCGGACGGTTCTTGCCCATGGCATGGAACTGACCGTAGAACGGGTGGAAAGCGGCGTGCGGAATCCAGGCCTCGTCAAAGTGCAGCACTTCCACATACCCGTCCACGGCATTCTTGATCACCTGGGTGTCGTAAATAATGCCGTCGTAAGTGGACTGAGTCAGCGTCAGCACGCGTGGCTTGACCGTATCGGCGTCCAAGTGCGAGAGCAAGGGGTGCTTGCGGATCTTCTCACGAATGGTGTCGACATCAAATTCGCTGCGTGCAATCGGGCCAATAATCCCGAAGTGGTTGCGCGTAGGACGCAGGAACACGGGAATGGCACCGGTCATCACGATGCTGTGCAGGATGGATTTGTGGCAGTTGCGATCCACGACCACCACATCGCCTGGAGCCACAGCGTGATGCCAGACAATCTTGTTGCTGGTGCTGGTGCCGTTGGTCACGAAAAAGCAGTGATCAGCGTTGAAAATACGCGCGGCATTGCGTTCGCTGGCGCCAATGGCTCCGTTGTGGTCCAGCAGTTGGCCCAGCTCTTCGACGGCATTACACACGTCGGCACGCAGCATGTTCTCACCAAAGAACTGGTGAAAAATCTGCCCGACCGGGCTTTTCAGAAAGGCTACGCCGCCGGAGTGGCCCGGACAGTGCCAGGAATATGAACCGTCCTCGGCGTAATCGAGCAAGGCTTTCAAAAACGGTGGCTTGACGCCTTCCACATAACTGCGCGCTTCACGCACGATATGACGCGCCACGAACTCGGGCGTGTCCTCGAACATGTGAATGACGCCTTGCAGCTCGCGCAAGATATCGTTTGGCATATGACGAGCCGTTTTGGTCTCGCCATACACATAAATAGGTACATCGGTATTGCGACGACGCACAGCCCGAATAAAGGCACGCAGATTCACCAGCGCCGGGGCGCTGTCTCCATCTTGCGTGAACTCCTCATCATCGATGGACAAAATAAACGCGCTGGCACGACTTTGCTGCTGGGCAAATTGACTCAGATCGCCATAACTGGTGGTTCCCAACACCTCGAAGCCTTCGGCCTCGATCGCATCTGCTAATACACGAATGCTCAGACCAGACGCATTTTCAGAACGAAAATCCTCATCGATGATCACAATGGGGAATTGATATTGCATGCCATGTCCTTAATACAAGGGAGTGCCGCAGGGGCGGCAAAAAAAGGGAGGGACGTCAGTCGCTTTTGCGCAGCAGATCGTACCGTGTTTCACGTCCCGTCATGTGACACTTGCTTTTCCCTACGTCCTTGGGCATAATTCTACATGTCCCAGGACAAAACAAAAGGCGTGGTGACAGATTGGCTATGTGACGGACTGCAAATCCGTTCAGGTTGGTTCGATTCCAGCACACGCCTCCATCTTGCTTGCATTCAAGACAGACAAAACTGGCCTTCTTTCCGGTTTTGATCACACAGAAAAAGTCGCCATTACGGCGATTTTTTTATTCCCTTTTCCTGCATATCAAATCCTTGTACTACGCGCTGCGGCCAAGCCCTTTCATCGGTTTTGGCCCACCGTTCCAACTTGGCCTGCAATTTAACACAAGCAGGCACGTGATCTGCGCAAAAAACCCTCTTTTTCGTGCCCTAAAAACATCAATCTGCCCCAAGCGCGCTTTGGGTCTTGCCGCCTGACTTTGCGGCTGTTACATGCAGATGGTTTGAGGACAAATTTATTGTCTGAAAATGTCTGTTTTTCACTACGACCTAGAACAAAGCCCCGGCTCATCGGCCATTTTCATCCTGTCGGTGGCGCTGGCTTTAAAACCAGTCCCTGGCTAGCGCTGATATGATGGCGACATTCGCGCACGCTAAGCGCCATCCTGCCCGTTTCCAACACGCTGATGGCCGCCTCTGCACTACCTTTATCGACAAAGCCCTGTACAAGCGGCTTTCTCTGATTTACCGAGATTGTCTGACACCATGAAACTCACCACCTGGAACGTGAACTCTCTGAACGTCCGTCTTCCCCAAGTTCTGGACTGGCTCAAGGCCAACCCCGTAGACGTGCTGTGTCTGCAAGAGCTCAAACTGCCCGACGAGCGTTTCCCCTTGGAGGCTTTTCAGGAAATGGGGTATCACGCTCACTGGGCGGGTCAGAAAACCTATAACGGCGTGGCCTTGATTTCGCGCGAGCCCGGTACGGATGTGCAGCGCAACCTGCCCAATTATGAAGACCCACAGCAGCGTTTGCTGGCCGCCACTTACCCCTCGCCTGACGGCCCGGTGCGTGTAATCTGTGCCTACTGCCCCAACGGGCAATCGCTGGAAAGCGAAAAGTACACCTACAAGCTGGAATGGTTTGCCGCCTTGCACGACTGGCTGGAAAAAGAATTGCAGCAGTATCCCCGTCTGGCCATTCTGAGCGACTATAATATTGCCCCAGCCGACCAGGACGTTTACGACCCGGTCAAGTGGGGAGTCGATGTTCTGGTATCCCCGCCCGAGCGCGCCGCGTTCGAGCGTTTGCTGGCACTGGGCCTACATGATGCCTACCGCCTGTTTGAACAAAGCGGCAGCCCCTTTACCTGGTGGGACTATCGTCGTTTTGCCTTCCGCCGCGATGCCGGGCTGCGTATTGACCACGCCCTGCTTTCCGACGCGCTCAAGACCCGTTGCACGGCCTGCGATATTGACCGCGAGCCGCGCGCCAATGAACAGCCCTCGGATCATGCACCGGTTACCGCTACTCTGTCCTTTACCTGACAAAGCCACTGAATTATGCAAATACAAAGCCAAATCATTGAGCAGACTGACTCGGGCTACGTGCTTGAGATCACTCTGGAACAAGAGCACAAGATCTGGGCGTATCTGGCCATCAGCGAACCCGATCTGGACGCCGTTGCCAATATTGTCCCTCCCGAACAATTCGAGGCAGGTGGTGATGTGCACGTCATGGCAATCGCCCAGGCCGACGATGCCGCCCAGGAAGTGCAAGAGGTTTTGTTTTCCATGAACCCCAACGACACCGTGGTGTTCCTGTGCGCGGACCCTGCCAGTGTGCAAGCGGTACTCGCCGAGTTTGGCCAGACCGACACTCCCAGCAATTAATTCTTTTATAAAAATCTACTTCTAGAGTCTGCTCTCCATGTCCACGAGCTATCCTGGCACCGTTTTTATGGTTGTCGCCCCCAGCGGGGCGGGCAAATCCAGTCTAGTCAACGCCCTCCTGGCCAATGATTCCAACATCATGCTGTCCATCTCGGCCACCACACGCGCCCCGCGTCCCGGCGAGAGCGACGGCGAGCACTACTTCTTTGTGGACAAGGCCCGTTTTGAAAAAATGGTCGCAGAAAACGCCATGCTGGAATGGGCCAAGGTACATGACAACTACTACGGCACGCCCCGCGAACCCATTCAGAAAGCCCTGAATGCAGGCCGTGATGTGTTGCTGGAAATTGACTGGCAAGGCGCCCGCCTGGCGCGTGAACATTTCCCCGAAGCCGTCGGCATTTTCATTCTGCCGCCCTCCTTGCCCACCTTGCAGGCCCGTTTGCGCAAACGTGGACAAGATAGCGAAGAGATCATCGCCCGCCGCCTCGAGGCTGCCGAGCACGAAATCGCCCATGTTCATGACTGTCAATATGCTATTATCAATGAGGATTTTGATACGGCATTACAGCAGCTATTGAGTATTGTGCAGGCCAGTCGTTTGCGCACTGCCACTCAGTCAGTACGGCATCGCCAACTCTTTCAACAATTAGGCGCAGATGCCCTGCTGAATCAGGGCTAATCTCCTTCTTATTACTTTTTGATAACAGGTCTACTATGGCTCGCATCACTATCGAGGACTGCCTGGAGCAAGTCCCCAATCGCTTTAAGCTCACCTTGGCAGCCGCCTACCGTGCGCGCGAACTGGCTCAAGGCCACGAACCACGCCTGGAAAGCAAGAACAAGCCTACGGTTACCGCCCTGCGAGAAATCGCCTCCGGCGCGACCGGTCTGGAAATGCTGCGCAAAGTTCCTACCTGATAGGCACAGGCGGAGCACGGTATGGCATTTTCTGGTTTACGGGGCGCATCGTCTGGGCTGTTGGCCGTCCTTAAAAAAGGTTCACGGCTAGGTCGTCGCAAGCCTAAAGACAAGAACACCCCGGCACTGGCACAAGCTGCCCAGGAAAGTGCCAGTCCTCCTATTGCCTCACTGGCTCCGCTACACAAGATCATCTCGCAGTACCTGGACCCGAAAGATGTGGAACGGGTACGGGAGGCCTATCGTTTCTCCGATCAGGCCCATCTGGGACAGTTTCGCGCCAGTGGCGAGCCCTATATCTCGCACCCCATTGCCGTCACGGAAATCTGTGCGGGCTGGAAGCTGGATACCGATGCCTTGATGTCGGCCCTGCTGCATGACGTGATCGAAGATCAGGACGTCACCAAGCAGGAACTGGCTGAAAAGTTCGGGACCGATGTGGCCGAGATTGTGGACGGCCTGTCCAAGCTGGAACGCCTGGAGTTTGCTACCAAGACACAGCAACAGGCCGACAGCTTCCGCAAGATGCTGCTGGCTATGTCGCGTGACGTGCGCGTCATCCTGATCAAGCTGGCCGACCGCTTGCACAATATGCGCACCCTGGATGCGGTCAAGCCGGAAAAACGCCGCCGCGTCGCCCAGGAAACGCTGGATATTTACGCTCCGATCGCGCATCGCCTGGGCCTGAACGCCCTGTTCCGCGAGCTGCAGGATCGCTGCTTCAAGGCGATCTACCCCAATCGCTACAAGGTGCTGCACAAGGCCTTGCTGGCAGCGCGTGGCAATCGCCGTGAAGTGCTGGGCAAGATCACCGAAGCCGTCAAGATCGCCCTGCCTGCTGCCGGAATTGATGCCGAAATTTCCGGCCGTGAAAAGTCGCTCTACAGTATTTTCTGCAAGATGGTCGAGCAGAAAAAGTCCTTTTCGGACGTGCTGGATATTTACGGCTTTCGCGTCATTGTGCATACCCTGCCCGAGTGCTATTTGTCCTTGGGTACGCTGCACCAGCTGTATCGCCCCGTACCGGGCAAATTCAAGGACTACATTGCCATCCCCAAAGTGAATGGCTACCAGTCCCTGCACACTACCTTGATTGGCCCCTACGGCACCCCTGTCGAGTTCCAGTTCCGCACCCGCGAAATGGACCACGTGGCAGAAGAAGGCGTGGCCTCTCATTGGCTGTACAAAGAAGACGACGTCACCCTGAACGATCTGCAAAAGCGCACACACCGCTGGCTGCAATCCTTGCTGGATATCCAAAGCCAGACAGGCGACTCTACAGAATTCCTGGAACACGTCAAAGTTGACCTGTTCCCCGATGCCGTTTACGTCCATACGCCCAAAGGCAAGATTATTTCCCTGCCTCGTGGTGCGACTCCGGTGGACTTTGCCTACAGCATCCACACCGATATCGGCAATCACGCTGTTGCTTCCAAAATCAATGGCGAGTTTGCCCCGCTGCGCACCGAGCTGAAAAGTGGTGACTCGGTAGAGATCATTACCTCCCCCGCCGCTCGCCCAAGCGCTCAGTGGCTGAACTACGTCCGTTCGGGCCGCGCCCGTTCGGAAATCCGCCATTACCTGCGCACCGTTAAATACGAAGAGTCCGTGGCCTTTGGTCGCCGCCTGCTGGATCAAGCCTTTGATCAGCTGAGTCTGCCGCATGCCACCGACGACGATCCAAACTGGGACAAGCTGGCCAAGGGCTCGGGTGCCGCTTCCCGCGAAGAGATTCTGGCCGACATAGGCTTGGGTAAACGTCTGGCCGCCGTTGTGGCCCGCCGCTTTGCTCCAGAAAACCCCTTGCTGGAAACCACCGCAGCCGAGTTTGACGAAATCAACGCCAACACCTCGGCACCGATTCTGATTCACGGTAACGAAGGTCAGGCGGTACAACTGGCACCCTGCTGTGGCCCTCTGCCTGGTGACGCCATTATTGGCGGCATCCGTCTGGGTCATGGCCTGGTCGTTCACATGGCCGAGTGCGCGGTAGCACAACGCGCCCAGGCCAAAGAGCCCGAGCGTTGGGTGCCGGTGATGTGGGACAGCAATACCGCCCGCCACCTGTCTACCCGTCTGGATGTCACTGTAATCAACGAACGTGGTGTTCTGGGCCGTCTGGCGGCTGAAATCACCGATGCCGACTCCAACATCCTGCATATTTCCATGCCGGACGAATCGGCTGCGACCTCGGTGCTGCACCTGACCGTTCAGGTTGATAGCCGTACTCACTTGGCTCGCGTGATTCGCTCTATCCGCCACGTACCGCAAGTTCAGAAGATTGTGCGTGTGAAGGGTTAAGCTCATCACGAAGCAAGCTCGAGCTTCAGCCATCAAAAACGCCTGCTCTACAGCAGGCGTTTTTTTCAAACCTCATTGCACTGCCCCCCGCTATGCCAGAGCCTCGCACACGAGCTGGATCAGTCCGCAGATAAGCTCCCTACCGGCTCATAAGCTCTGATCTCACAACAGCAGTGACAGGGCGACAAGCGGCTTACACACCCACATAAGCCACGCACAGGCCGTAAGCCAGCACGCCAGTCAGTGTTGAACCCGCAATGCCACCCGGCCAACGACGGCCCAACAGAACCCCTGCCAGACCTGCCAGCAAAGGCGGCAGGTCCAGGGACATATGCTCGGGGCGCAGCAAGGAGATCAGGGACACGACCAGCAAGGACACCACGCCTGCCGGGCCGATTGCTCCAAACAGGCGCGGCCAGATCGAAACGCGACTGGGGTCCGCCTTGCCTTGTCGTCCGCCCAGACGTAAAGGCAGGTAACGAATCAAAAATGTGCCTACGCCCGCCAGCACAATCATGAGCAGAAAACTCCAATCCATCTCTACTCCTTAAGCACGGCGCAAGGCCATCAGTCCACCGGCAAGCATGCCGACAATAATGGCCAGATACGAGGGCAGGAAAGCCATGGCCAGCACCGCCCCCACAGCGGCAGCCACCAGCACTGGCAAAGGTGCTGAACGGCGAATTTCCAGCAGCAAGGCAAAGAACAAGGCGGGCAAAACAAAGCCCAGAGTCTTCTCCAGCACGGGGGATTGGCCCAGCAAATCGCTGGCAAAGAAAGCCCCTACGGCAGTGCCCAGCACCCAGGAAAGGTAAGAGCCCAGTTGCAAGCCGCAGTACCAGGACTCCTGCTCCTGGGCTGGCTGACGAGCCACCCCGGCGGCGGAAGCGGCAAAGACCTCATCGGTCAGGCCCGGAGCCATGAACAGGCTGGACACGGTTCTAGGGCCGGTGAAAAAGCCCATCAAGGTCGGGCCATAGAACACATGACGCAGGTTCATAAGCAGCACAATGCCCAAAATACTGGGATAGGCCGCACCAGCCACCAGCAGGCTGATCAAAATGAACTGGCTGGCCCCCGCGTACACAATCAGGGACACCATCACTGCCAGCCAGGGTGACAAGCCCGCGTGTACAGCGGTCAAACCAAAGGAAATCGCGACGGGGACATAGCCCAGGGCGATAGAGGCGCTGTCTCGCAAGCCCCGTCGATATGCCGAACCGATGATCATAAAAAACCTTGCAGGGCCTGCCTAGGCCTGGAATGCACCAATAAAGATGGCGGGGTCCACCCGTGCGTTATTCAGACTGACGTTCCAGTGCAAATGAGGGCCAGTCGCACGGCCCGTTGCGCCGGAACGCGCCACCACATCGCCCCTGCTGACGCGATCACCGACGCGCACATCAAAAGCCGACAAGTGACAGAACATGGTGATCAGGCCCTGACCATGATCCACAAATACGGTTTTACCGTTAAAGAAGTAATCCGCCACGATGGTGACAATCCCGTCAGCGGGCACTTTGACCGCCGTGCCGGTAGGTGCGGCGAAATCCAGACCCGAATGCGGATTACGCTCTTCACCATTGAAAAAACGGCGTAGACCAAACGGACTGGTCAGGCGACCCGGCACCGGCTTTTCAAAGACCACATTGCTGGGGCCTTCTGGGCGGAAGCTGGCATACGCCTGCATCTGCTCCTCGTATTCGCGCTCAAAACGGGCTTGCTGTTGCGGGTCCGGATTCACATGCGACTTGTTTTTCAGGGTAATGCGCTGCTCGCGGTAACGCTTGCTGCCAACCTGAAACGCCACGCCCGACTGTCCTTGCACGGATATGCTGTGCTGGCCTGGTTGGGTTTTCAAGTCCAGTCCGACAATCGCTTTCCAACGCTGATCAGCATCCTGAATCACCAACACACGGTTGCCATTGAAGTGCACCACCGGCGCTGAGCCACCCGCTCCCAGGTCCAGCACTGCCACCCCGCCTGGCACAGGGCGATGCAAGGTGCGCTCGATAAAGGTGCCCTGGCCAGGCGCAGCATAGGCCAAGTACGGTGCCGTCAGGCCCCAAACAGTTGCGGCGCCTAAAAGGCGCCGCCGTACCAGGGAAATATCAGTGTGATTCATCAGAATACTCTTTGAAAAACACCCCTGGAGCCTGCTGGCTCCAGGGATACAGGCTCTGATTCAAGCCGTTTTATTCATTTTCGCCTGTGGAGGTCAACTCTTTTTCTGCTTCTGGCAGAATCTGAACCTTCTCTTCCACACGCATGGCTTGCAGCACAGCCTGGGTCTCGGTGCGGGCCATGGCTTGGGTCAACTGTGCTGTCAGCATGTCCAGACCAGGGTTGCCGGACTTGCCGGGCTCATGGCTCAGAATCTGCACCACGGTGTAGCCCTGGGGCTGGCGATCACCCACATAGGCAGGCAGCTTGTCCACGGGGTTGGCCAGAACCTTGTTCAGCAAGGCTTCGTCCATCTCGGGGAATTCCGCACGGCTCACGGCAAACTGAGCCGAGAAATTCTCAGGTTCGGTACCCGCTTGCAGCTGCTTCAGGTAGTCCTCACCGGCTTGAACCGCCAAGGCAGCCGCTTTTTCACGGCGCAGGTTTTCCTCAGCAATAGTGCGTACTTTATCGAGTGCAGGCACATGAGCCTCGGTAACATCGGTTACGCGCAGGGCAATCAAGGTGTCAGGCGACACTTCTACAACGCCTGCATTCTTGCGCGAAGCCAAGGTTTCGGCATTGAACAAGGCTTGGCGAACACGGCTGTCATCCAGCACGGCTGCATCGGGACTCTTGGCGGCAGCCAGCTCACCTTCAACTTGCGAAGCAGGAATCAAACCTTGTCGGCTGATGCCTTCAGCCTGCTTCAGAGTCAGGCCCAAGGCATTGGCGGCGGCTTCCAGATTGTCTTCGTTGTCGTAAACCAGATTGGTCAGCTTGCTGGCCATATCGGCAAAGCGCTCGGAAGCCAGCTGCTTGCGCACTTCGTCCTGCACCTTGCTGCGAGCTTGCTCAAAGGACTCGCCTTGTTCGGGCTGAACTTCGTTACTCTTGAAAATGTGGAAACCGTTGGGGCCTTCAATCACGCCCGACACATCACCTTTTTTCAAGGCAAATACAGCGCTTTCCAGCACGGACGGCCAGGAGCCTTTGCTGATCCAGCCCAGTTCGCCACCTTCACGGGCGCTACCCTCGTCCTGGGAGTTGGCACGGGCCAGGTCGGCAAAGCCTTCTTTATCGGCCTGGGCTTTTTCAGCCAGCTCACGCGCCTTGCTCTGGGCTGCCTCACGCTCGGCATCGGAAGCACCGGCAGGCAATGTCACCAGAATATGACTGATGTTCACACGGCCAGCTTGCACGTAACGAGCCTTGTTTTGCTCGTAGTATTGCTTGAGCTGATCGTCGGTAGGTGTCGCCAGATCTTTGGAGGCCGCTGCTTCATCCAGCAGCAAATATTCCACTTTGACTTGCTGGGGCAATTCCAGCGATTGCTTGTTGGCGTCATACCAGGCTTGCAGATCGGCATCGCTGATCTGAACCTTGGATTCGAAATCACGGGTCAGGAAGCTGCGTGTGCGTACACCGCGCTCTTCGGTCAGGGCGATTTCCAGCTTGTTCATCACGCTGGGCAGCATGGAGGAGCTGGCAGCCACGGGCCCGAGCACGCGTTGCAGGGCCATCTGGCCGCGTTGGCTTTGCTCGAAATCACGGGTATTGATACCTGCCGAAGCCAGAACCTGGCTGTAAAGAGCGGGCGAGAAAGAACCGTTTTCCTGAAATTCCGGCATGGTGGCGATGTAGTCGCGCAGGGCAATGTCGGAGACGTTAAAGCGAGCGGCAGTAGCCACTTCAATTTGTACACGCTGATCAATCAAGGATTCCAGCAATGCACGACGGCTTTCCAGGCTGTCGGCCTGGGCCAGATCAAAACCGGAAGGATTGTTGCGCTGCATATCGTCCAGCTGCATGCGGCGCGCACGATCAAATTCCTGGGACGTAATGGCGCTATCGCCAACTTTGACAATATCGCTATCGCCCGAAACGTAGCTGGAGTAGCCGCTGACGCCGATCAGTACAAAAGACGGCAAAATCAGCACTAACAGGACCAGCTGCATGACGCGTTGGTTCTTACGGATAATCTCGAACATTAATCATCACCTACTTTCGCTTGCAGCAGGGCGCTGCGGGTGGCGCATCAGGCCGGTGAGCCGGCTCGGCCTGAAAATATACCGTATATGAAAACCGTACAGTGTACAGCCCCGGTTAAAATAGTACATTGGCTTTTTATCACGCCTCTTGCGAGTCCGCCATGCCTTCAATGAATCATCACTGGCCCTACCCCGCTTTGATCGCCCACCGCGGCGCCGGCAAGATCGCTCCGGAGAACACCCTGGCCGCCATGCGGGTCGGTGCCCAGAACGGTTTTCGCATGATGGAGTACGACGTCAAACTGAGCCGTGATGCGGTTCCCATACTGCTGCACGATGACGATCTGGATCGCACGTCCAATGGGCAGGGCATGGCCTCCAGGCTGACTTTGGCCGAGCTCTCTGCCCTGGACTTTGGCGCCTGGCATTCCTCGGCCTACGCCGGCGAGCCCATCCCCACATTAAGTTCGATTGCCGCCTTTACCCTGGCCAATCAGGTTCACAGCAATATCGAAATCAAGCCTACGACCGGAGACGAAGCCGAAACGGGGCGACAGGTTGCTCTGGCGGCCCAGGCGTTGTGGGCACAGGCCAGCTTGCCGCCCCTGCTATCATCCTTTTCTGAAGTGGCCCTGGAAGCGGCACAGCTCGCCGTCCCTACCCTGCCCCGCGCCCTGCTGATTGAAAAAGAGGTTCCGGCAGACTGGCCCCAACGTCTGGAGGGCCTGGGCTGCATGGGTCTGAATTTGAACGACCGCTTCGTCACCCAGGCCTTGGTTCAGGAAATTCGGCAAAAAGGCTATACCGTGGCTGTCTGGACCGTGAACGATGCCGAACGGGTCCGTGAGCTGCTGGATTGGGGATGCAATGGCATCTTCACGGATAAAGTCACCACCATTCGTCCCGACACTCTTTAATTAAACCGCAACACCAGGATTTCTCTTGTTCAGTTACCGTCACGCCTTTCATGCTGGCAATCACGCGGATGTGCTCAAGCACGCCACCTTGCTGCATATCTTTAATTACTACGCTCAAAAAGACAGCGCCTTCAGCATCATCGATACCCACTGCGGTGCCGGTATCTATGATCTGGAGCACGACTGGGCGCAAACCAAGGGCGAGTTCTACGACGGCCTGGACCGGGTCTTGCAGCAAGACGACTACCCGGAGCTGGTGGAACACTATATTGACGCCGTTGCCTACCTGAACCTGGACGGCACCGCGCGCTACTACCCCGGTTCCCCCTGGCTGGCACTGGAGCGCTTGCGCACGCAAGACAGCTTTCACGGCTTTGAACTGCACCCGTCCGAATTTGAAGTTCTGAGCGATAACGTGGCGCAGTTGTTCCCCCAGGGCAACCGTCGGGTGCGTCTGTATCCGGAAAATGGGTTTGAACAGTTGGGCCGCCTGCTACCGCCGCCCTCGCGACGTGCCATCGTGGTAATGGACCCCTCGTACGAGGCCAAATCCGACTACCAGCAGGTCTTGAACAGTGTCAAAAACGCGCTCAAGCGTTTTGCTCAAGCCTGTATTGTCGTGTGGTATCCCATTGTGCAGCGGCCCGAAGTACAGGCCTTGCAACGCAAGCTGGAGCAACTGGATACGCCCTGGCTGCATGTCAGCCTGTCGGTTCGTGCTCCGGCCAAAAATGGGTTGGGTTTGCATGGCAGTGGCCTGTTCATCAGCAATCCTCCCTGGACGCTGCTCAAAGCTCTGGAACAAAGCATGCCGTGGTTAACAAAAACGCTGGCCCAGGATGACAAGGCCAGCTTTCAACTTCGTCACTCGGGGCTGTAAGCCGCCCCTTTGCCTTTAGGCCAGGCTCTCGGATTCTTTCATGTAGCGCCACTGGCCCATAGGCAGGTCGCCCAGCACCAGATCGCCAATACGCACGCGCTTCAGACCCACAACCTTCAGACCGACCAGTTCACACATGCGGCGAATCTGGCGTTTCTTGCCTTCGCGCAAGATGAAACGCAGCTGGTCATCGTTCTGCCAGGACACTTGGGCTGGCAGCAAAGGCTTGCCATCCAGGCTCAAACCGAAATTGAGCAGTTCCAGGCCGCGCTCGCTCAGCTTGCCAGTGACACGCACCAGATACTCCTTGTCGATGACCGAGTCTTCGCCAATAATCTGCCGCGCAATACGACCATCCTGAGTCAGAATCAGCAAGCCGGTGGAGTCGATATCCAGACGACCAGCCGGCGCCAGACCGCGCAAATGCGCCGGGTCAAAGCGTTGACCACCGCGGCCACCCTTGTACTGTGTGGCGGCACCGATGAGGGAAACCGCATTGCGATAACCGGCTTCGGCTTGCCCCGACACATAGCCTACGGGCTTGTGCAGCAAGATAGTGGCACGTTGGGTCTGACGCTGACGCGCTTGTTTTTCCAGTGTGATTTTCTGATTGGGGTAGGCTTTGCTCCCCAGTTCAGAGACGATTTGACCGTCCACACGAACCCAGCCGCGCTCGATGAAAGCATCCGCCTCACGGCGTGAACACATGCCGCGCTGGGCCATTAATTTTGAGATACGTTCTTTTTCCATGAGCGCTATTTTATGGCTTTGGCGATAATACAGGACATGAAATTTCCCTCCAGCACAAAAAAACCCTGGCATGAGCAGGTTCACCCCTCTGCCACCCCCGCTCAAAAGTACTGGCTACACCGTCCCGGCGCCCTGACCGGCGGTCTGCGCCGCTTGGGCAAAGTCGATCTGGAAGTGGTCAGCGAATACGCTTGCCGCTTGAACCCGCAAGAAGCCGCTTTGATTCAAAAGCCGCCAGGCACGCTGGCCTGGATACGCGAGGTGTCCATGGCGGTGGACGGAATCCGCTGCGTGATTGCCCGCAGTTTCACCCCCCTGCCCGCCTCACACAGCGTCTGGCAAGGCATACGGCGGCTGCGCAGCCGTCCGCTGGCCGACATGCTTTATAACGATGCCCAGATACAACGCTCCGCCTTTTTAAGCTGCCGTTTGAATCGCGGCATGAGCTTTTTTCGCACGATTGAGCGCGCCCTGAATCCCAGTGGCGAGCCGGTTCCGCAGGCTCAGCAGATTCTGTCGCGCTGCTCCGTCTTCTGGCGGCACGGTCAACCCCTCTTGGTAGCCGAATCCTTTATGCCTGCCTTCTGGGCACGCGGTGCTACACTGGTTTAGCCAAAATTCAGCATTAACTAATAAAACAAAGTTATATACCGAGACCAGCCATGTCCACGCACGCCGACCCAAGCCGCCGCAACGCCTTTATTCTTTCTGGAATGCAAGCACTGGGTGGGGCCAATCCGGCTTTGGTAGTGGCACTCAGCAGTCTGGTCGGCCAGAAAATGGCCAGCAGCCCGGACCTGGCGACCTTGCCCGTGGGTATTTTCAACCTGGGTCTGGCGGTGGGCATTTTGCCCGCCGCCTATCTGATGCGCCGCCTGGGACGCCAGGGTGGCTACATCATCGGTGCCTTGCTGGGCATAGGAGCGGGCCTGCTGGCCGCCGCCGGAATTTACAGCCTGTCCTTTGTCATGTTCTGTGTGGGCACCCTGCTGGCCGGGCTGTATGCCTCTTACGTGCAAAGCTATCGCTTTGCCGCCGCCGATGACGCCAGTGATACCTTCCGGCCCAAAGCCATTTCCTGGGTCATGGCCGGGGGGCTGCTGGGAGCCATCATCGCCACGCAGACGATTATCCATACGCAGGATATCTGGCCGGAGCACCCTTTTGCCGCTGCCTTCCTGGCGCAAGCAGCCCTGGCGGCCCTGGTCCTGCCCTTCGCCTTTGGCCTGCGCCTGGCACCGGGCACACGGAATCAGCAAGAGAAAATCCCCTACACCGGACGCCCCCTGCGAGAGATTGCCTCCAATAGCTACTTCATTATTGCGCTCGTAGCCGGGGTGGCTTCCTACGTGCTGATGAACTTTCTGATGACGGCCTCACCCTTGGCCATGGTCATGCACGGCCATAGCCTGAAAGAGTCCACCTTGGGGATTCAATGGCATATTCTGGCCATGTTCGGGCCCAGCTTCTTTACTGGCAATCTGATCAAACGCTTTGGCAAAATCCCCGTCACCTTTGCGGGCGTGCTCTTGCTGGGACTGGCCAGTATTGTGGCGCTGCTGGGCATGACGGTGCCGCACTTCTGGGTCAGCCTGATATTGCTGGGTCTGGGCTGGAACTTTGGTTTTATCGGTGCCACCAATATGGTGGTGGACTGCTACCGCCCCGAAGAGCGTGGCCGTGTGCAGGCTTTGAATGACTTCATCATCTTTACCTGTGTAGCCTTGTCCTCCTTCACCTCGGGCCGTGTGCTGGCCGTGTATGGCTGGTACGGCGTCAATACCTGGACGCTGCCGATCTCGGCCGTAGTCATGCTGGCTTTGGCCTGGTTGTACTTCAAGAATAAGCGTCAGCCCTACGTCGCCAGTTAAACAAAGCGACAGCCGCAAAGCAACGGCTCATGAAAACGGCCCCCAAGCCTAGATGAAATCCAAGGCTTGGGGGCCGTTCCTCTTGCGTTCAAATCATCGGTAAATAAGCAGGCTTGGGGCCGCGTGGAAACTGAGCGTCCAATGCCTGAATATGCTCGGGCTGCAGCACCAGATCCCCGGCAGCGGCATTTTGCTGGGCATGAACCACGCGCGAGGCCTTGGGAATCACAAACACATTGGGGTCACGCAGCAAAAAAGCCAAAGCCACTTGCCGCGCAGTAGCCTGATAATGGCTGGCAATCTCGGCCAACAAGGCCCCGCCTTCAGAATCCGGCTCGGGGAAATCGTCGTGACCGAAGGGACTGTACGCCACCACGCTGACTTGATGCTCCTTACACCAGGGCATGACCGCGTGTTCAATCGCGCGCTCGTTCAGGTGATACAAGACCTGATTGCAGGCAATTTCGCCCGGCCCCACGATGTCGTACAGCTCTTCCAGATCCGGCACATCAAAATTGCTGACGCCCCATTGCTTGATCTTGCCTTGCTGCACCAACTGGTCAAAAGCTGCGCAGGTTTCTTCCAAAGGAACCTGACCGGGCCAGTGCAATAAATACAGATCCAGGTAGTCCGTACCCAGACGCTTCAGGCTGGCCTCGCAAGCGCGGATCACGCCCTGACGGCTGGCATTGAAGGGCAGGACCTTGGACACCAAAAAAGCCTCGTGGCGGCGACCTTGCAGGGCCTGACCGATCAAGGTTTCTGCCCGACCATCGCCATACATCTCGGCGGTGTCGATATGGTTCATGCCCGAGTCCAGCCCGGCCTGAAAAGTAGCCATGCTCTGCGACCAATCAGCCTGCTCGACATACCAACTGCCTTGGCCCACCCGCGAAACGCGTGGTGCCGACCCTAGTTTTTCATATCGCATCAGCTTGCCCTTCCATAGCTACTGTCCAAACCCGCCCAACTGCGACCACCTTAAAGTGCGTCGCGACCGCTTTCCGAAGTACGGATACGGATAGCCTGCTCAACCGGCGTCACGAAAATCTTGCCGTCGCCAATCTTGCCCGTATGGGCGGCTTTGATAATGGCTTCGATAATCGCGTCACAGCGATCAGCTGCCACCACGATGTCCACACGAATCTTGGGCAGAAAATCCACCACATATTCGGCACCGCGGTACAGCTCGGTATGCCCCTTTTGGCGACCAAAGCCTTTCACTTCAGTCACGGTCAAGCCATTAACGTCCAGCTCTGCCAGGGCTTCGCGAACTTCATCCAGCTTGAAGGGTTTGATGATGGCCGTAATTTGTTTCATGGTTACTCGCACGTCAAATTTAAAGAGGATCTTTGGCAGCGCCCGGCAAGGACGGACGATGACTTTCTGCTGCCAGACTCAAGCCCAGGCTCAAGTCGCGACCGGTAGGCGACTGGAACAGACGCAAGCCAAGCTCAGGCAGCACAGCCAGAATGTGGTCAAAAATATCGCCCTGGATGCGCTCGTGGTCCACCCAGGCGGTTTTATTGGTAAAGCAATACACCTCGATAGGGATACCATCTGCCGTGGGCTCCATCATGCGCACCATCTGAATCATGTCCTGATGGATTTCAGGATGGCGCTTAATATACGCCATGCAATAGGCACGGAAGGTACCCAGATTGGTCAGGCGGCGGTAATTGACCGCATCCAGACCGGCACGGCTCAATTCCTGATTGGAACGCTCCAGATCTTCTTTTTTCTCGTTCAGGTAATCGCGCAGCAAGGCAAAGCGCGACAGGCTATCGACTTCAGTCGGCGTCAAAAAACGAACGCTGGAGGCATCAACGCTCAACGTGCGCTTGATACGGCGGCCGCCTGACTCAAACATCTGACGCCAGTTGCGATAGCTCTCGGAGAACAGCTTGTAGGTGGGAATGGTGGTGACGGTCTTGTCCCAGTTCTGGACCTTGACCGTGTGCAGCGCCATATCAATGACAAAACCATCCGCCCCGGCCTGCTTCATTTCGATCCAGTCACCGATGCGCAACATATCGTTGGTGCTCATCTGCGTGCTGGCCACCAGCGACAGCAAAGTGTCTTTAAAGACCAGCAAGAGCACCGCCGACAGTGCACCCAAACCGGAGAGCAACAGAACGGGGGATTGATCCAGAATGATGGAGATCATGACAATAATGCCAATCGCCCACACTGCTATCTTGGCCACTTCCACATAGCCCTTGATGGACTTGGTGCGCCCCTTGCTGGAATTGGCGTAGACCTCTTGCCAGGCCCCCAGGAGGCTGACAATCGCCATGATGAGAAAGACCAGAAAGCCCAGCAAGGCCACCCGCTCTATGATTTCCAGCAAGGTCTTGGCCAGGGGCAGCAAGGTCAGATTGGAACTGACCACCAGCAAGGGCACGGCATAGCCCACATTGCGCACAAAGCGCTTCTTGACCAGGGCACGCGCCCAATCGTCCTTGCCCGCCACTTTCAGCAAGCGCCGCACCAGGCGCGACAGTACGGAACTGGTCAACCAACTGACAATCCAGACCAGCACCGTCAGCATGGCCAAACCGGCCAAAATCTGTACCCAGCGATCCTGCGGTAAATACGCTTCGATCCATTGCCATCCCAACAAATCGGCAAAGGTGCGTTCTTGCTCCATGTATTCTTCCTTGTCCAGCCAGCCCCAAAAAGGGCCCGCATGGTTTCCTAGAGTCTGAAAACTATCTAATATACTGCACAGCGTCTGTTTCCTGCGGGACTGGATGACCTGCGTCAGCCCGTCCGATCCACTATAATTGCCCTCTATGTCATCAAACACCCCCTCCTCTTCCCAAGACCAGTTCGCCAATAAGGCCATGGCCTGGTCGGCTCGTTTTTCCGAGCCCGTCTCTGACCTCGTCAAACGCTACACAGCGTCGGTGGACTTTGACAAGCGCATGGCCCGCTTTGATATTCAGGGTTCTCTGGCCCACGCCAGCATGCTGGCTGCCGTCGGTGTGATCACCGAGCAGGACAAGGCCGACATTGAACGCGGCATGAGCCAGATTCTGGACGAAATCGCCCAAGGCCAGTTCCAGTGGTTGCTGGATCTGGAAGACGTGCACCTGAACATTGAAAAACGTCTGGTCGAGCTGATTGGCGATGCGGGCAAGCGCCTGCACACTGGCCGTTCGCGCAATGACCAGGTCGCCACCGATATCCGCCTGTGGCTGCGCAATGAAATCGACATTGCCCTGGACCTGCTGGCCCAGATGCAGCACAAGCTGGCTGAATTGGCCCTGGCCCAGGCAGACACTATTTTGCCCGGTTTCACCCACCTGCAAGTGGCACAGCCCGTTACTTTTGGCCACCATTTGCTGGCCTACGCCGAGATGTTCCAGCGCGACGCCGAGCGTCTGCAAGACTGCCGCAAACGCGTGAACCGCCTGCCTTTGGGCGCTGCCGCCCTGGCTGGCACCAGCTACCCGATCGACCGCGAAATGGTTGCCAAGCTGCTGGATTTTGACGATGTGTGCCGCAACTCGCTGGACGCTGTGTCGGACCGCGACTTCGCCATCGAATTCTGCGCCGCTGCCGCCCTGATCATGACGCACATCTCCCGCTTCTCCGAGGAGCTGGTGCTGTGGATGAGCCCGCGCGTAGGCTTTATTGATCTGGCTGACCGCTTTTGCACCGGCAGCTCCATCATGCCGCAAAAGAAAAACCCTGACGTTCCCGAGCTGGCCCGTGGCAAGACCGGTCGCGTCAATGGTCACCTGATTGCCCTGCTGACCCTGATGAAAGGCCAACCGCTGGCCTACAACAAGGACAACCAGGAAGACAAGGAAGGCTTGTTCGATTCGGCTGATACCATTCGCGACACCCTGACCATTTTTGTAGACCTGATCTCGGGCATCAAGGTCAAGCCAGAAGCCATGCGCGCCGCTGCGCTGCAAGGCTTTGCGACCGCTACCGATCTGGCCGACTACCTGGTCAAGAAAGGCCTACCTTTCCGTGATGCCCACGAAACCGTGGCCTTGGCCGTGCGTGAGTGCGAGCAACTGGGTTGCGATCTGGCTGATCTGAACCTGGAACAGCTGCAGAGATTCGATAGCCGTATTGAATCGGATATTTTTGGCGTGTTGACCTTGGAAGGCTCGGTGGCTTCACGCAAACACATCGGCGGCACCGCCCCCGAGCGTGTGCGTATCGAAGCACAGCGTATTCTGGATAGGACTCCAGGCTGATAAGAGCTTCGGTTGGAAGCAGAAAAAGCCGCTCCTGTCCTAGGAGCGGCTCAGACTGCTGATAAACCCCTGGTTTTGCGCCCTGGGGGTTATTTTTTTGTTCTCCCGCCCAGGCGATGAGGTGTCGCTCACGATTCTACGGTTTTCGGTCGATCAGGCCTCAGATCACACCATCAGGCCGTTTGCGGGCCGGGGGCAAGCTCGCAGGCGCGTGAA
>NZ_JAHKKC010000014.1:0-111841 GCF_020496585.1 Alcaligenes sp. 13f | reverse complement strand
TTCACGCGCCTGCGAGCTTGCCCCCGGCCCGCAAACGGCCTGATGGTGTGATCTGAGGCCTGATCGACCGAAAACCGTAGAATCGTGAGCGACACCTCATCGCCTGGGCGGGAGAACAAAAAAATAAACCCCAGGGCGCAAAACCAGGGGTTTATCAGCAGTCTGAAGCGCCAACTAAATAGTTGGCGCTTTCAATATTGGGCATGCCGCTACTGGCGTCTGCTCAGTCCTATACCTTCAAACTCAAGGAAGACTGGGTATTCTGAGTTTTGCCGGAGGCGTCATAAAAGGTATTGCGGCCGGTGAAGGCTTCCAGGGCGTCCAGGTTTTGCTGGGTATCGATCAAAAAGGTATCAACCAGAATGCGGTTGTTGTCGCTGGCGTTGCGCACCTTCTCGCTCAGCTCGATCAACTGTTCCAGCTCTTGTTCCAGTTCGTCCTCTTCAGTCGCGTAGCGCAGGCCCTGGAGGTTGTTTTCCAGTTCACGCGCTTGCAGGAGCTGGGCGCGGGCCTGGTCCAGTTGTTCGATACGTTCAACCAGTTGGTATTTGCGCAGTGTGATCTGGGCCAGTTCTTGTGGCTCGAAGCTGCGCAGCAGCAGAGTGTTTTCTTCTGCCAGTAGCTGCTCGAAGTCCAGCAGGGTTTGGCGTTGATCGGCAAGACAGGTTTGCAAAGACATGGCCGTTTCAGGTGAGTTACTTGAGAAGATCGCGCACAGAGGCAATCAGGGAGTCGGCGATCCGACTGGTGTCAATTTTGAGCTCGCCGGCTGCAATGGCCTCGCGCAAGGCCTCGACTTTTTTCATGTCGACATCGGCACTGCTGTCTTGCAGGGAATTGAGCTGGCGGGCTGCAGCGCTGAAGTCCACTTCGTTGGTGCTGCTGCTGTTGTTGTACGCCTGGCGCGCACGAGGGGATGCCGTGCTGCGTTCTGCGGCAGACGTTTCAGCAAGGGGTGTCTTGAGGGGGGAGGGGCTGATCTTCACGTGTTTCTCCGTGCGGCCTGTTCTTTGCGTTGATCTTGTAACGGCGCTCTGGACGCAAACTTTAGCATGCTCATCCGATTTAGTTTAGAGAACGACCTGAACCGTGGATGCATCCAGTACCGTGGCGGAAATCACTTGCCCCGAACTGGCCTTGATCTGAATCTGGGTGCCTGGTGAGCCGCTTTGCAGCGCCTGGCCCTCGCCGGTCGCTACAAAACCCATACCGCGCGCAATGGTGCGCACCATCTGGCCGCGTGTTACCGATTGCGGGTCGCGCAGAGCCGAAGCCCGTATCGCATTGCCCAAAGGAATACGCTGGCTGGCGACATACCCGATGATCTGGTTGGGATCAATGACCACGCCATTGGCCAGAGCCAGCAAATCCCCCTCGCGCTCGAGCAGATCGTCCTGATGAATGGTCTCGCCCGGATTGATGCGGCGGTTGGTGACGTAATAGTGTCCCTGAATAGACAAGGTGGCGCTGATGGAGGTGCTCCAGCTTTGTGGGCTCAGGCAGCGCACGCCAACACTCATGCGTGATCGCAGACGTTGACCGCTGGGCAGAAATATCTGGTTCTGGGTGCAGGCAGGCATGGCGTTCAGGCGCGCGCTATCCAGGGTGATGGTGGCGATACCGGGATACATCTGCGCCAGCTTGAGCAGATAGTCCTGCGCCTGGTCCTGCATGGCTTGCACGCTCAGAGCCTGAACGCTCTCTTGAGCGCGCACGTTCGCTGTTGCACCCAGGGCGAACAGGCATACGCAGATCAGGAGTCTATATAAGGTCATGACTGAATTTTACGGACTCAGCCGCCAGGTCAAGAGCTGAACTGGCCGATAAATTGCGTTTTGTTCCCTGATTTGTGAAGCAGTGCCTCTGGCTACCATTCTGTTATGGCGGTGAAAAGGCGTGCGCGCGTTCACCTGGATCTCAAACTTGAACACAGAATATTGGCTTGACTCCATGATTGATCGCATCGGTGAGCACCTGAAGTTTTACCAGACGGCCCTGGCTGTGCGCCAGGAGCGCCAGGAGGTGCTGGCCTCCAATATTGCCAATGCCGACACGCCTAACTACAAGGCCAGGGATATGGACTTTACGGCCACCTTGAAGGCCGCTTTAGGGGGGCAGGGCCAGATGGCATTGCCCAATACCAGTTTGTCCTTGACCTCGACCCGTCATATTCCCGCCCAGGCAACCCGTCCGCCCAGCACGGACGAGTTGCTCTATCGCGTTCCTGTACAACCTTCTCTGGACGGCAACACGGTCGAGATGGATGTGGAGCGCATGCAATTTGCCGATAACACCTTGCACTATCAAAGCACGATCAACCTGGCTTCCCAGCGCTTGGAAGGCTTGATGGCGGCCTTGCAACAG
The DNA here is from genome assembly GCF_020496585.1 of Alcaligenes sp. 13f. Classification (NCBI taxonomy): domain Bacteria; kingdom Pseudomonadati; phylum Pseudomonadota; class Betaproteobacteria; order Burkholderiales; family Alcaligenaceae; genus Alcaligenes; species Alcaligenes sp. 13f. The sequence goes on along the minus strand of NZ_JAHKKC010000014.1, from coordinate 109,477 downwards.
TAATAGCGAGTCTTCATGTCCAGTTTCAGTATTTTCCAGATTGCCGGTTCTGCTCTGACGGCACAATCGCAGCGCTTGAACGTGTCGGCCAGCAACCTGGCTAACGCCGATAGCGTGGTTGGACCCGATGGCCAGCCCTACAAGGCCCGCCAAGTGGTGTTTCAAATGACTCCTCAGGGCAACAGCCCCGTGGGTGGCGTGCAAGTGGTGGGTGTGCAGGAAAGTGATGCGCCCGGCCGTTTGCAATATGACCCCGGCAATCCCTACGCCGACGAACAAGGCTATGTGACTCTGCCCAATGTGGATGTGGTGGCCGAGACCGTCAATATGCTGGCCGCGTCGCGCTCCTATCAGGCCAATGTGGAAGTGGTGAACACCTCCAAGAATCTGATGTTGCGCACCTTGACCATTGGTCAGTAAGCCGGTTTACGGAAGATAGAACATGAGCACAGTCAATAATGATCGCACCGCCCTGGACCCCACTGCAGGGACCATGGCTGGTGTGGATGCCCGCAACAAAAGCGCCATGGCGGAAACGGAAGACCGCTTTCTGACCATGCTGATTACGCAGCTGCGTAATCAGGACCCGCTCAACCCCATGGATAACGCCCAGGTCACGACCCAGATGGCGCAAATGTCCACGGTGGCGGGGATTCAGCAATTGAATAACACCTTGCTGGCTGTGGCCGGGCAAATGGACGTCAGTCAGTCCATGCAGGCCGCCAATCTGATCGGCAAGCAAGTGCTGGTGCCGGGCTCGAAAGTGTCCCTGGGGACCAGCCAGGATGGCGAGAAAGTGGCCATGCCCTACGGCATTGATCTGGTCAGCGGAGCGACTTCGACCGTGGTTCAGATCAAGGACAGTAGCGGCAAAGTGGTTCGTGAATACGATCTGGGCGCCAAAGACGCGGGCGTGTACTCGCTGGAGTGGGACGGCCTGGATAACGATGGTTCACCGCTGGCCGATGGTTCGTACACCGTCAGTGTATTGGCCAGTAATGACGGCACGGCCGTCACAGCCAGCCCATTGACGCATGGCAAGGTCGATAGCGTGGCTTATACCTCCAGCGGTTTGATGCTGGACCTTGGCCTGGCGGGTTCGTTCTCCCTGCTGGATATACGCAAAATCATGTAAGCGCCGCTTGCCCCAACAGCGGGCTGGGCCAACACGACATTAAAAGGAAAGTTCATGAGCTTCGGACAAGGATTGAGTGGCTTGAACGCCGCCTCCCAAAACCTGGATTCTATTGGTAATAACATCGCCAACTCGGGCACGGTGGGCTACAAGGCCTCGACCGTGCAGTTTGCGGACGTGTATGCCAACTCGCGCATCGGTCTGGGTGTGCAGGTGTCGCGGGTCAGCCAGCGTTTCTCGGTAGGTAACGTCAGCAACTCGGGTAACCAGTTCGACATGGCGATTGACGGTGCAAACGGTTTGTTCCGCCTGGAGCAAAGTAACGGCGCTGTCCTGTTCTCGCGCAATGGCCAGTTCTATCCGGACAAGGCGGGCTATCTGGTTAACGCCCAAGGTCATTACCTGACCGGTTACGGCCCAGGTGGTAGCCAGCTGGAGCGCTTGCAAGTGCCTTCGGCCAACGTGCCTCCCAAAGCCACGACCGCCCTGGATTTCAAGCCCAACCTGCCCGGTGGTGCCGAAGCAATTCCAACGACCAAAACACAGCAAAAAGTGGATGCCAACGGTGATCTGGTATTCAAGCCCAAACTGGATGCCAACGGTAATCCTGAAATGACTCCCAAGCTGGACGGTAATGGTGATCCCGTTCTGGATGGCAGCGGTAACCCCGTCATGGAGCCCGTGATGGAACCAGACATGGAAACCGTTGCGGTCAATGTGTTTGATCCCAAAGACCCCACCACTTACAGCAACGCATTCAGCTACTCCGTCTACGATTCGCTGGGTAACAGCCACGAGGTTTCCCAATACTTCGTCAAGCGCCCCGCCAATGCGGCCGGTGAGAGTGTGTGGGACGTGTATTACATGGAAGGCAGCACACCCTTGTCGCCTGCCAGCGCAACCTTGACCTTTAACGGTGCAGGTGTGATGACCAGCCCCAATCCGGCTACCGTCAATCTGACCCTGGCCAATCCGGGCGGCAATGCGTCGCCTGCTGATGATCTGGTGTTTGATGTGCGTTACACCGGCACCACCCAGTTCGGTGGCGAGTTTGCCAAGGGCAAGCCTTACCAGGATGGTTACGCCACGGGTGAGTACGCTGGCATGAGCATCGACAAGGACGGCACCATGATTGCCTCCTACACCAACGGTGTAACGCAGCGTCTGGGTTCCCTTGTTCTGGCTGACTTCAGCAACCTGCAAGGTCTGAGCCCTGTAGGCGGTAACGCCTGGGCTGAAACCGGCGCATCGGGCCAGCCTATCCTGGGTCGTCCCGGCGAGAACGGCTTGGCCACGATCAAGGGTCAGGCGGTGGAAGATTCCAACGTGGATATGGGTCAGGAACTGGTCAATATGATTATTGCCCAGCGTACCTACCAGGCGAATGCCCAGACCATCAAGACGCAGGATCAGGTTCTGCAAACCCTGGTCAACCTGCGTTAAGAGCTGTCATGGATCGCCTGATTTACACCGCCATGAATGGCGCCCAGCGCACGCTGGAGCAACAAGACGTCATTACCAACAACCTGGCCAACGTGAACACGTCCGGTTTTCGCCAGCAGCTGGCGTATTACCGTTCCGTGCCGGTCACAAGCGATGTGGGTTCGCAAACCCGCGTAGGCACGGCCACAGTGACGCCAGGCAGCCGTTTTCAACCTGGTGCGATGGCCGAGACCGGCAATGCGCTGGATGTGGCCATTGCGGGCGAGGGCTGGTTTGCCGTCCGTGCGCTGGATGGTCAGGAAGCCTATACGCGGGCAGGCGATCTGGTGGTCAATGCCCAGAACCAGCTGGTGACACAAGGTGGCTTGCCCGTGCTCAGCGCCGATGGGCAGGTCATTGAAATCCCGGATCGCGGATCGATCACGTTCTCCAGCGACGGTCAGTTGACCGCGCTGGGTGCGGGTGACAACCCACGCGATATCCAGGTGATGGGTCAATTGAAGATGGTCAATCCCCCTTCTGCTGATTTGTTGCGGGGGCAGGATGGTTTGTTTCGCATGAGCAATGGCGCGCCGGCCCCGGCTGATCCGTCGGTCCGCATGGTTTCGGGCTTTATCGAGAAAAGCAATGTGAACCCGGCTGAAGCGATGGTGGCCATGATTGCCAATGCGCGCCGCTTTGAAACCCAGATGAAGGTCATCCAGGACGCCAGCGCACGCGAAGATCGGGCCAACTCCCTACTTTCTTTTAATGGCTAAGCCGCGCTGATTGCGCAGGCGCTAGCTGCAAGGATTACACACACATGATTCGCTCTCTGTGGATTGCCAAGACCGGTCTGGAAGCCCAGCAGACCAATATGGACGTTATCTCCAATAACTTGGCCAACGTGAATACCACTGGCTTCAAACGTACCCGTGCGGTGTTTGAGGACTTGATGTACCAAACCATTCGTCAGCCTGGCGCTCAAGTCGGTGCTGCCAACCAGTTGCCTACCGGCTTGCAGGTTGGCACCGGTGTGCGCACCGTAGCTACCGAGCGTATTCATACCCAAGGTGACATGAAGCATACGGGCCACAATATGGATATCGCGATTCAGGGTAGCGGTTTCCTGCAGGTGGAAATGCCGGACGGCACGTTTGCCTACACACGTGACGGTAGCTTGCAGCGCGACCAGAATGGTCAGTTGGTGACTGCTGGCGGTTATCCCATTCAGCCCCCCATCAATATTCCTGATAACGCGCTGGAACTGACGATTGGCCGTGATGGCACCGTGTCGGTCACTCAGCCTGGTGCAGCCGGTACGAGTGTGGAAGTGGGCCAATTGCAATTGAGCACCTTCGTGAATCCGGCCGGTCTGCAAAGTATGGGCGAGAACTTGTACATCGAAACCGATGCCTCGGGTGCCGCCAACTTCCTGCAACCTGGCATGGACGGTGCTGGTCTGGTCATGCACAAGTACAACGAAACCTCCAACGTCAATGTGGCCGAGGAACTGGTCAATATGATCAGCACCCAGCGCGCCTACGAAATCAACAGCAAGGCCGTTTCCACGGCTGACCAGATGCTGGCTCGCCTGACACAGCTGTAAATCTAAAGAGATCGTGACAATGTTCCAAGCTCTGATGAGCCGTCTTGCCTTGTGTGCGCTTGTAGCCCTGTCCGGTTGTGCGCTGGTGCCCCCTGAAGATGTGGTAACCGGCCCCCTGACGGCGGCCCCGCCACCGGCGGTGCCTGCCGCCGTGGTGGCCAATGGCTCTATCTACCAGCCCTCGGCTTACGGTAACTATCCGCTGTTTGAAGACAGACGACCACGTAATGTGGGCGACATTGTCACGATCATGATCCAGGAGCGGACCAACGCGGCCAAGAATGTCTCGACCAATACGGATCGGACCGGAAGCGGTGGTCTGGACTTTACCGGCGTTCCAGCTTTCCTGCCTAACGAAGTGGGTAGCAAGCAGAACTTTGAAGTCAGTGGCTCGAACAAGGCTCAGGGCAAGGGTTCCAGCCGTGCCGACAATACTTTTAGCGGCACCTTGACGACCACCGTGGTCGGCGTTTTGCCTAACGGCAATTTGCAGGTGGCCGGTGAGAAGCAGATCGCCATTAACCGTGGCAGCGAGCACATCCGCTTTTCTGGTGTGGTGGACCCACGCTCCATTACTGGCAGCAATACGGTGTCTTCCACCCAGGTGGCCGATGCCCGTATCGAGTTTCGTAGCAAAGGGGTTATGGACGAAGTCCAGACCATGGGTTGGCTACAGCGTTTTTTCCTGAATATTTCTCCGTTCTGAGCCTTTTGCTTGCTATGGCGTTTTCCATGAGTCGTACTCGTTTTTCTTCTTATCGCCATGTGCTGCAAGCAGCCATGCTGGCGGCGGGCCTGTTGCTGGCTCCGGTCAGTCAGGCCGAGCGTATCAAGGATCTGGCATCCATTCAGGGCGTGCGAGACAACCCGCTGATCGGCTACGGTCTGGTCGTAGGTCTGGATGGCAGCGGTGACCAGGTGCGTCAGGCTCCTTTCACCCAGCAAAGCTTGACCAATATGCTGTCCCAGTTGGGGGTGACCATTCCCCAGGGCAGCAATATGCAGCTCAAGAACGTGGCGGCTGTCATGGTGACGGCCCGTCTGCCAGCCTTTGCCCGTCCTGGTCAGGCTGTGGATGTGGTCGTGTCCTCCATGGGTAATGCCAAGAGTTTGCGTGGCGGGACCTTGTTGATGACGCCCTTGAAAGGTGCGAACGGTCAGGTCTATGCCATTGCCCAAGGCAACTTGCTGGTGGGTGGGGCAGGGGCCGAAGCAGGTGGTTCCAGCGTACAGGTCAACCAGCTCAATGGCGGCACCATTCCAGGCGGCGCAACGGTCGAGCAAAGCGTACCCACGACTTACGCACGGGATGGCGTGATCAATCTGGAAATGAATTCCTCGGATTTCGGTACAGCCCAGAACGTGGTGGCGGCCCTGAACAAGCAGTTTGGTCCTTCGACCGCAACAGCGCTGGATGGTCGCTTGATTCAGGTGCGCGGTCCCTTGGATCCCCAGGCTCAAACCGCCTTTATTTCCCATGTTGAAAACCTGCAAGTGAATCTGCCACCGGCACGTGCTCGTGTGGTGATCAATGCTCGTACGGGTTCGGTGGTCATGAACCGCACGGTCACGATTGATGAAGCCGCCATTGCCTACGGCAATCTGTCCGTGGTCATTAGCCGTCAACCGCAAGTCAGCCAGCCGGATACTCCTTTTGGTGGCGGTCAGACCGTGGTGGCTGACAGCACCCAGATTGAAATGCGCAGTGATAGTGGCTCCCTGCAACGCGTAAAGACCAGTGCCAATCTGGCCGACGTGGTCCGCGCCTTGAATGCTTTGGGGGCAACCCCTCAAGACTTGTTGTCCATTTTGCAGAACCTGAAAAGCGCGGGCGCTTTGCGGGCCGATTTGGAGATCATCTAATGACGGTGCAGTACTTCCCTCGTCCGGGCACGGGAACGCAGGTTTCGATTTTTGACCCGCAACAACTGGCCCAACTGCGCCGGCAAGCCGGGCAGGACGGTCAGAATCAGGCTACCCAGCTGCAAGTGGCGCGCCAGTTCGAGTCCCTGTTCATTCAGAATATTTTGAAGCAGGCACGGGCTGCCAATCCTGAAGGTGGCCTGTTTGATACGCAGTCGGTGCGCATGGCGCAAAGTCTGGGTGATGAGCAACTGGCCATGCAGTTGGCTGACCCCGGAATCGGTTTGGCCAAAGCCTTGCAGGCCCAGATGAGCGGGCAGAACAGCGAGCCTTTTGGTGTCGCGTCCCATGATCCGGAAGCAGCCCATTCGCGCCGTGCGGATCTGCGCTCACGCATGCCCAATGACCGTTCCATCGATGCTGCATCGATAGCCGAGCTGATCGACAAGCTCAGCAATAACAACACGGTGCAGCGCGTGTACTCCTCGATTCAGGGCGCGCCCAATCATATTCGCCAGTTTGTGGACCGCATGAACACGGCCGCCAAATTGGCTGCCGAGGACAGTGGCGTTCCGGCCCAACTGATCTTGAGCCAGGCGGCGCTGGAGTCGGGCTGGGGCAAGCGTGAAATCATGCACGCAGATGGCTCCACCAGCCATAACCTGTTTGGTATCAAGGCTACGCCGTCCTGGAAGGGCAAAACGGTGGACGTCATGACGACGGAGTATCAGAACGGCGTGGCGCGCAAAATGACGCAGACCTTCCGTGCGTATGACTCCTATGCCGAGTCGTTTGCGGACTACGCGCGCCTGATCGGTAATAACAAACGCTATGAAAGCGTAAAACAAGCGGCTTCGCCTCAAGAAGCGGCGCAACGCATTCAGGAAGCGGGCTACGCCACCGACCCCTCCTACGCCAAAAAGCTGATCTCCATCATGGCCTACTTTGATGGCGGCAAGTCTTAATTATTGATACAGGTCTAAATATTGCACCAAGGTGGTCGTTAAAAAGCAGCATGTTCATTTTTCGCCTTGGACACTACGGGCCGGGCAGGACAGAAAGGATTTGATATGAATCTCGCCAACCTTGGTATTACCGGCTTGTTTGCCGCTCAAAAGCGCATGCAGGTGACGGGCCACAATATTAATAATATCGATACCGCTGGCTATAACCGCCAATCGGTCCTGGTTGAGACGGCTGGCTCGGTAGGAAGCGGCAATGGCTATTACGGCCGTGGCGTGCAGGTGGTTACCGTTCAGCGCTCCTACGACAACTTTCTGTATCAGCAGTTGGTGCGCTCGCAAACTACCGGTGCGGCTCTGGTTAGCTACGGTACGGAAATTGCCCAGCTGGACAATCTGTTCTCGGACCGCACGGTCGGCGTCAGCCCCGCCTTGCAAAACTTTTTCAATGGTCTGGAAGCCGTGGCATCGCAACCTGCGGATCCTTCGGCTCGCCAGGAACTGCTGGGCCGTGCAGAAAGCCTGGCTACCCAGATTCGTGACGCGACATCCTACATGAACCGCGTCAACGAGAACATCAATACCCAGGTCGGTACCACCGTTACCCAGATCAACAGCTATCTGGAACGGATTGATAACGTCAACAAACAGATCGTTGCTGCCAAAGGCACCACGCCCGGTCACGAACCCAATGACTTGCTGGACCAGCGCGAGCAGCTGGTGTCCGAGCTGGGGCAACTGATTGATGTGCGTACCGTCGAGCAGGATGGACGGATGAGCATCACCACCGCTGGCGGCCAGATGCTGCTGGGTGGCGAAAGTATTTACCCCTTGCACGCCGTGCGTTCGGCTGAAAACCCTGAGCGTATGGTGGTCGGCTTTACCTCCGCACTGAATGTGGACGGCAAGATGGTGGTGTCCGAGTTCCGCGAGGGCACCATTAAAGGCGGCACCTTGGGGGGCTTGTTGCAGTTCCGTCAGGAAAGCCTGGAGCCGGCTATCAATGCGCTGGGTCGCTTGGCTGTGGGTCTGGCTCACACGGTGAACGATATTCACCGTCAAGGTGTGGACCTGAAGGGTGAGGCGGGCAAAGACATGTTCAGCGTCAGCGGCCCGAAAGTGATTGCCAATGGCAATAACCCGGTCAGCAGCGGTGTGCCTGGTGTGTCTTTCTACAAAGACCCTGTTGATCCGGCTGATCCCAGCAAGGGCTACACCCAGCCAGTAGACAAACTGACGGGTGACAACTACCGCATCGAGCGCGTGGATGGTCGTTTCCAGCTGCGTAACTTGAGCAGCAACGACGTTACCCCCTTGAACGGTCCGGACAAGAACGGTGGCATTACCCGGGTGGATGGTCTGGAAATTGATGTCTCCGGCTTGAAGACCCAATCTCAGGATGGCGACTCCTGGTTGCTGCAGCCCACCGTCAATGCAGGCAGCAGCTTGCAGGTGGAGATCAAGCGCCCACAGGATATTGCTGCAGCTGATAAAGACACCGGTTCGGCTAACGGTGCCATCGCCCAGAAACTGGCGGACTTGCGCAATAGCAAGGTGCTGGCCGACGGCTCCTTGAGCCTGAACGATTCTTTTGGTCAGATCGTGAACCGTATTGCGGTGCAAACGCAGCAAAACGGCACGGCGGCCAAAGCCCAGTTAAAGCTGATCGAGCAAAACTATGCCGCTCAGCAAACCTTGTCCGGCGTGAACAAGGACGAGGAATACATCATGCTCCAGCGTTATCAGGAGCAGTATCAGGCCGCTGCCCGTCTGATTGACGTCAGCTCCCAGATGTTTGACACCCTTTTAGGCCTGCGTAGTTGAGTACGGCTCTTTAGTCTTGAAATTGGAACCTTGCTATGCGTATCAGTTCTTCTCTTTTCTTTCAGACGGGCCTGACTTCGATCAACAAGCAGCAGTCCGATCTGATGCGAGTTTTTCAGCAAATGGGCTCGCAAAAGCGCATGATCACCCCATCGGATGATCCGCTGGCCTCGGCCCAGACCATTAATCTGGCCCAGTCCCAGGCCATGGACAAGCGTTACGGTGAAAACCGTGAAGTGGCCATGCGTGCCCTGGGTGAGGAAGAAAACCTGCTCAATGCCGTCAACCTGCAGTTGCAAGGCGTGCAGACCCGTCTGGTGGAAGCCTCTACCGGCACCATGTCCGACGCGGATCGCAGCACCTTGGCCACGGTGGTGGAAAGTGCGCTGGATACTCTGTTTGGCTTTGCCAATACCAAGGATGGTTCGGGGCAATACCTGTTCTCCGGTGCCAAGGGCACGACACAGGCCTTCGAGCGTACGGGCAATACCTTCAGCTACACGGGCGACACCAACAGCCGAAATATTCAGGTTGAGCAAACTCGTCAAATGGATTCGGCCGATCATGGCCGCACCATTTTCGAGCGCGCCAATCCCGGCTCGACCGCCTATTTCACCCAGGCCAATGCCAATACGGGCTCGGCTGTAGTCAGTGCGCCTAATGGCAACTCCTCGCTGGCCGGTGCCGAAGCCCATTACACCATTCGCTTTACTTCGGAAACCGAGTACGACATCGAAGTGAATGGCGCGGTTGTCAGCCAGGGCGTACTGGACGAGAACGAGCGTCAACGCATTAATTTGCCCGGTGGCGTCAGCGTCCAGATCGAAGGCAAGCCTGCCGTCGGTGACAGTTTCGAGGTCAGCTCGGTAGACAGCACCAGCTCGGCAGACATGAACATGTTCAACACCTTGCAATCGGTGGTTGAGGCCCTGCGTAAACCTGTCAGTGGCGATCCCGCCGGGCAGGCAGAGTTCCGCAACACGATGAACTCGGCCATGCAACGTATCGGGGAAAACTTCGATAACGTGCAGACCGTGATTTCCTCGGTGGGTACGCGCATGAACGAAATTGATGCCTTGAGCGCCAACGGCGCGGCTCGTGCTTTGAACTACACCAATGAACTCTCGCGTCTGGAGGATCTGAATATTTTTCAGGCTTCCACCGATCTGGAGTTGCGCAAGGCCGCGCTGGAAATGTCGGCAATGGCGTTCCAGACGATTCAGAGCATGAGTCTGTTCAATATGAATCGCTAAGTCTGCGGTCCTTTTTTGGGTGGTTTTTCCTTAACCGGCAGTCAAGCACCACGTGCGGGAATCTTCTATGCTTTTTAAGAATTTGAGTCTGAAGGTCGGCATGACCTTTTGTATTGCTGCTCTGATGGCATTGACAGTGGCCATGGCAGGCTGGGCCCTGTATTACTTTCATGATCTGCTGGCCTTGGGCTCGGGCGACAAGGTGTTGAGCACCCTGCAAGCGCAGCAGAGCACCTTTAACATTGTGCTGACAGCAGTGCTGGTGCTGGCCGTGTTGCTGGGCCTGGCGGCTATCAGCTACTTCTTCCGTCGTGTGGTGCGTCCTTTGGGCGACTTTGCCGCGTACTTTGATGCGATTGCCAAGGGCGATCTGACTCAACGTATCCGCGTGCTGACTGCCAACGAAATCGGTGATCTGTTCGAGTCGCTGGGCCGCATGCAGGAATCCCTGGTCAAGACCACCACCACGGTGCGTCTGGGTCTGGAAGAAATTCACGCCGGTGCTCAGGAAATTGCCCAGGGCAATACCAATATCAGCAGCCGTACCGAAGAGCAGGCCGCTTCCTTGCAGCAGACTGCTGCCAGTATGGAACAACTGGCCGGTACCGTCCGCCAGAACGCCGACAACGCTCAGCAAGCCAACCAACTGGCCGCAACGGCCTCGGATGTGGCTCATCGTGGTGGCAGCGCTGTCAATGAAGTGGTCGCCACCATGCAAGGCATTTCGGCCAGCTCCAACAAGATCTCCGACATTGTGGGCGTGATCGACAGCATTGCTTTCCAGACCAATATTCTGGCCTTGAACGCCGCTGTGGAAGCGGCACGTGCTGGTGAGCAGGGCAAGGGTTTTGCGGTGGTAGCGGCTGAAGTGCGAGCCTTGGCTCAGCGCAGTGCGCAGGCCGCGCGTGAAATTACTGCCTTGATCGAAGACTCGGTGCGTAAAGTGACGGAAGGTTCCTCGCAAGTGGAACGTGCCGGCGCCACCATGCAGGAAATTGTGGATTCCGTGCGCCGTGTAACCGACATCATGGGCGAGATTACGGCGGCCACGATTGAGCAGTCCTCAGGGATTGATCAGGTGAACCGAGCTGTCTCCCAAATGGATGAAACCACGCAGTACAACGCCCGTCTGGTGGAGCAAGCTGCCCTGGCTTCTTCCGGCCTGAGCGAGCAGGTGACCAAGGTCAATCAGGCCATCGCCTTCTTCCGTTCGCCCGGTACTGAAGTCATTGATGTCAGCGCTCGCCGGGTGGCCAACCGCCGCGGCGTCAATGCCTCCACTTCCGAGTCCGAGCAGCGTCGCAGCCCATCGTTAAAGAGCAGTGCGGCAGCCAGCAAACCGGCTGGCACGGCGACCAAGGGCCTGTCTGCGCCGACGACCGCCAGGGCAGCCGCGCCGGCCAAAGCGTCGGCAGCGGCTCAGGATGATAGCCAGCGCCTGTTGCGCCCCGACCTGAGTGGCAAGCAACACGCGGCGTCCTCGGATGATGATTGGGAGGAGTTTTAATGTCTTTTCCCCGACTAAGTACCTGGGTCGGGCTGGGACGTAAGACACTGATAGGCTTGTGTTTGTTAACCCTGGCGGCGTGCGCCACCCAGGGTTCCTCCTTCAAGGCTTCGGGTTTGAACGATCTGGTCCTGGGCCAAAGTACTCGTGCCGATGCCGAGCTGTCTTTGCAAGGTCGCCCTCATCAGGTCTACCGACAGCTCGATGGCAGTGAAATGGCCGTGTGGTTCCAGGGCACAACCCTGGCAACGGATGCGGTCTATTTTCGACAGGAACTGTGGCTTCAATTCGATGCCCAGGGGCGTTTCCAGCAAGTGGTCAAACGCAGTCATATTCCTTCCATGTATCGCGAGCAGGCGCGTAGCGCCACCCCTGGCTCGGTCACGATTGAGCACCCTGGCACGGACATGATCACCATCTTGCCGGTCAGCCACTAGAGTTTTCTTTGGATTTAGCAAATGCTGGGTATTGAAAGCAGTCTTCCGTCCGCGTCCCGCGCATCTAAACGTCGTTCTTCCAAATCTTTTCGCCCAAGTTTAAAAGCCGCTTCAGGCCTGAAGATCAGCACCATGCTGATGATCTGCATGGGCTTGTTCATGGTGTTGATTGTGGCTGTCGGTGGTCTGGCAGCGTATTTCCTGCAGCAAAGCGGCGATGCCTTGCGCACCATTAATCGCCAAAGCGATCGTGCCGTACAGGTTCTGCAACTCAGTAACAATATGATGGAAGCGCGTCTTGGCTTGATGAGCGCGGCCCGTTTTTATCAGGAAGCCGGCATCGATAACGACGCCAATACGCTGCAAAGCGCAGACAATCTGGTGATTATGGCTAACCAGAAACTGGATGAGGTACGCAAGGCCTTTGCGGATATCCGTGCCAATATGCCTACCGAACCGGAGCTGCGCCGACTGGCCATGGGTCTGGTCGCTTCCTATCAGGCGTATCTGGATGATGGCATCGAGCCCATGGTGCAGGCGCTGGAGACGCGCGACTACAGTACTTTTTACTTTGTCAGTGAAGGTTTTGGGGTGCTGCGCGCCGCTACCTTCCAGTTCCGTATTGAAGAGCTGAGCAAGTTCTACAACGATCAGACGGATTTGCTGCTGGAACAGGCTCAATTGCAAACCCGCGTTGCCAATAGCGCGATTGGTTTGGGTTTGCTGATTGGCTTGGCCATTATTGTGGCGCTGCGCCTGGTGCTGGGCCGTACCGCTTTGGCTCCCCTGCGTGAAGCCGGTGTGCATTTTGACCATATTGCCAATGGCGATCTGACCAAGAAGATTACCTATCGTTCGGCCAATGAAGTCGGTGTTTTGTATGATGCCATGCGCCGCATGCAGCAAAGCTTGCAAGGCATTGTGCTGACCGTGCGCCAGGGTGTGGACGAGATTGCTTCAGGTTCCTCGCAGATTTTTGCAGGCAATACCGACTTGAGTTCCCGTACCGAACAACAAGCCGCCGCCTTGCAGGAAACGGCGGCCAGTCTGGAAGAATTGGCCAGCACGGTGCGCCAGAATGCGGACAATGCTCATCAGGCAGACCAGCTGGCTCATAACGCCGCCAAGGTTGCTCGCCAGGGTGGGGAGTCGGTCGGTGCCGTGGTCAATACCATGAACCAGATTTCTGCGCGTTCCGGCCAAGTGGCAGACATCGTTAACGTGATTGACGGTATTGCTTTCCAAACCAATATTCTGGCTTTGAACGCCGCCGTGGAAGCCGCCCGTGCCGGTGAGCAGGGCAAGGGCTTTGCGGTGGTAGCGGGCGAAGTACGCAGCCTGGCGCAGCGCAGCGCGCAAGCGGCCAAGGAAATCAAGGGCCTGATTGAAGCCTCGCAAAATGAAGTCCAGACCGGCACACAGCAAGTGGCCAGCGCGGGCGACATTATTCAGGAAGTGGTGCGCGCGGTAAATAGCGTGACCACCTTGATGAGCGAGATTTCCTCGGCCTCTCAAGAGCAAACGGCGGGTATCGAGCAGATCAATACTGCTGTGGCACAAATGGATGCTGTGGTGCAGCAAAATGCCTCGCTGGTGGAAGAGGCGGCTGCAGCAGCAGGCTCTTTGCAGTCTCAATCCGAGACCCTGGCCGAGGCGGTCTCCCAATTCAAGGTCCAGGAAGGCGATGTCATCGATATGGCCGAGCGCGACTACGATCGTTTGCGTTAAGCGCTTTGAGGGGAAAAAAAGGCGCATGCCTATAGTTGAAATCCCCTAGAAAAACAGGGTCCGCGAGGGCCATGCTGCATGGCACAATAATTCTTTGCCTATAGCCAGCAGAGACGCCCATGTCCTTCGCGATTCCCGGTGAATCCGTGGCCAAGACGGCGGTGCGCCAAAAGGCGCCCGGCATCTTGGCCTGGTTGATTGCTTACCCGCCTTTCGATCAGATGCAGGCGCAGCACTGCGATTACCTGATCGAGCATAGCGAGCTACGGTTTTTTTCAGCCGGACAGGTGCTGTTGGAAGAAGGCGCGCGTGTTGACCAGCTCTACCTTGTTCGCCAAGGTCAGATCTCCAGCCAGGAACACGGTGAAACTCACGAGTATGTGGAAGGGGATCTTCTGCCCGTGCGTGAACTGGTCTCGGGTCAGGCTCTGGACAGTGATTACCTGGTGCAGGAAGACTGCTTTACCTTGTGCGTGGCTGGTGAAGCCGTTGCCCATCTGCTGACCATCAGCGAGCCTTTTCGGGATTACTGCTTGCGTGGTGCCAGCAGCCTGCTGGCCTCGGTCTGGCGCAGTGCCCAGAAAAGTGCCAGCGCCGACCTGGGTGCCAGCTACACGCTGGACATGAGTCTGCAAGCCCTGACAGAACGCGGTTTGCTCAGCTGTTTGCCGGATTGTCCGGTCGAGCAGGCGGTCAAGGACATGCACGAGCGTCAGGTCAGCAGCATGGTGGTGGTCAATCCGGACCAGCATTTGCTGGGCATCTTCACCTTGCGAGACTTGCGCCGTTTGGTAGCCGGTGGTCAATACGATCCGACCCAGGCCATGTCTCAAGTCATGACACCGGACCCGGTCTGGCTGGCTCCCCAATCCTCGGCCTTTGATGCGGCTTTGCTGATGGTAGAGCATCAGATCGGCCATATCTGTCTGGTTCAAGACCATAAAGTCGTGGGCATGGTGTCCGAGCGCGATGTGTTCTCCTTGCAGCGCGTGGATCTGGTGCATTTGTCGCGTGCCTTGCGCTGTGCCCAGGACGTGTCCGTGCTGGTACGTCTGCAGTCCGATATTGGTCGGCTGGTGGATGCCATGCTGGCTCACGGTGCGCGTTCTGAACAGCTGACTGCGGTGATTACGCGTTTGAATGATCACACGGTTCAGCGCACGATTGAACTGAGCTTGCCCGGCTCCGGGCTGGATGGCATCGAGTTCTGCTGGTTGGCTTTTGGTAGTCAGGCTCGTGGCGAGCAAACCCGTCATACCGATCAGGACAATGGCATTTTGTTTGCCGCCCATTCGCCCGAACAGGCCCAAGCCCATCGCGCCTTGCTCCTGCCTTTTGCGCGTCGGGTGAACGAGGCCCTGGACCGCTGCGGGATGGCCTGGTGCACTGGCAATATCATGGCCAGCAATCCTGACCTTTGCCTGTCTGAAGCCGAATGGCTGCATCGTTTCCAGATCATGATTGAACGGCCTGCGCCCGAGCAATTGCTGGAGTCCACGATTTACTTTGACTGCCGCGCCATCTGGGGCCAGAGCAGTATGCTGCAACGCATGCAGCGCCGGGTACTGGGCATGGTGAACGATAACCCTGTGTTCCAGCGCATGCTGGCTCAAAGTACCTGTCAGACCCGTATTCCCAGCGGTAAAAAGCGCAGTCGTCTGGAAGCGCTGATGGGGCAGGGCGATGACAAGCTGGACATCAAGAAACAGGCCTTGGCACCGATGGTGGATGTGCTGCGGGTGCTGGCCCTGGCGCATGGTTGCGAACTGGCCTCGTCCATGGACAGGCTGGCCGTGCTGACTCAGCGCGGTGTCTTCACAGACGAGGAGTCAGAGGGCCTGTGCGAGGCCTACCGCTATTTGCAATTGCTGCGCTTGCAACATCATCAAACCCAGTTGCAGCAGGGGCAGGAGCCCAACAATCTGGTGCGTTTGAGTACTTTAGGTGCACTGGATGCACGTGTCTTGCGTGAAGCCTTGTCGCAAGTGCGCCGTGCCCAACGTATTCTGGCTTTCCGGTATCGCTTATGAAACTGTTTTCCTGGCTACCTTGGCGTAAATCCTCTTTTGCCGCACGCAGTCCCTCCTTGTCCTGGAGTGGGGTGGACGAACTGGCTTTGGACGAAGCGGCCTTTACTGTGCTGGATCTGGAAACCAGTGGTCTGGAGCCCAAGCGCCACCATATTGTTCAGATGGGTGCGGTCCGCCTGGAAAACGGTTCGATTGCCTTGGGCAATATCTGGTCCGGTCTGGTTCGGTCCCAGGGTGAGCGTAGTCATGAAAGTCTGCTGATTCATGAGATCAGCCCGCAACAACAGGAAGAAGGCGAGCCACTACCCCAGCTGATGCGGGACTTTGCCCGCTATTCCGAAAATACGGTATGGGTCGCCTGGGATGCCGACTTTGATCTGGCGTTTCTGGATCGTGCCTGGCCGAAGGCGGGCCTGGAACAGGCCCGGCCTTTGGCTCTGGATTTGGCTGAACTGGCTGCCTGTGTATTGCCCGACTGGCGTGGTCGTCGTCTGGGCCTGGACGATTGCCTGAAATATTGTGGCCTGCCGGTAAGTGACCGCCATGATGCCTTGGGAGATGCCCTGGTCAGTGCACAGTTGATGCAATTACTGATTGGGCGCGCCAAGCAAAAAGGCATCCTGACCATAGGCCAGGCTCGGCGCTTGATGCAATCGCACAAGCAGCGGCAGGCGCACGCGTTTTAAGAGCCTGCCAGCCCCAGCGCGACCCGCATCATGGCTTCGTAGCCGGAGTTGAATAGCTGGGTCAGGAAGGGCGTAGTCTGAGGAATGACCACGGTCAGCAAGGTCAGGCCGATTGTCAGCGTAATTGGGAAACCCACAGCAAAAATCGTCAATTGCTGGGCGGTACGGTTCAAGATCCCAAAGGCCAGGTTAATGGTCAACAGCACGATAATCAGCGGCAGGGCCAGCAACATGCCTGACACCCACAATTCGCTGCTCCAATCGAGCAAGGCACCCCAGCCATTGATGTTCAGGTCCGCGCCGATGGGCAGCACATGGAAGGTGCGCACCAGCACACCCAGCAAGAGCAGGTGGCCGTTCAGGGCCAGAAAGGTCAGCACCGCAATCACGTTCAACAGCCGCGACAGCACGGCCGTATTCGCGCCGGTAGCGGGGTCAAAGAATGAGGCAAAAGACAGGCCCATTTGCAGGCCGATAAACTCGCCCGCTGTCTGTACCGCTGCAAACACGATGCGCATGGTCAAACCCAGCGCGACACCGATGAACACTTGCTGCGCGGCAATCAGCAGGGCCTCGTAAGAGGCTGTGGGCAGATCGGGTAGGGGCGGTAGCGAGGGCGCGATAATCAGGGTCAGGATAAAGCCCAGGCCTATTTTGGCCCGCTTGGGGATGGCGGATTCGCTAAAAAAGGGAACGGTAGCCAGGGTGGCCAGAATACGGATGAAGGGCCACAGAAAGGCGTTGAGCCAGGCATAGAGCTGGGCGGAGTTCAGGTCGAGCACGGCACGCCTAGGGCCTGTTCAGTGGGCAAGGCATGGCACTTTGCCCGTCACGGATTTGCGTACTCACGGAAGGCTCCTTGTCGCGCTGGTCGGTCTTAGTTGACCAGCCCGGGAATGCCACGCAACAGGCCCTGCATGTAGTCGACCATATTGTTGATCAACCAGGGGCCCAGCAGCACCACCGTAATGCCCATGGCCAGCAGCTTGGGGATGAAAGACAGCGTCATCTCGTTGATCTGGGTGGCTGCCTGGAAAATACTGATGCCCAGACCGACCACCAGCACCACGATCAACATGGGACCGGCCATGGACAGGGCCAGTTTCAGGGCGGTATAGGTCATGGACATGACGGTTTCGGGAGTCATGACAGTCCTTTATTGGTAGAAGCTGCGGGCGAGGGAACCCAGCAGCAGATGCCACCCATCGGCCAGCACAAACAGCATGAGCTTGAAGGGCAGCGAGATGGTCACGGGTGGGACCATCATCATCCCCAGGGACATCAGGACGCTGGCAATCACCAGGTCAATGATCAGAAAGGGGATAAAAATCGTAAAGCCGATCTGGAAGGCGGTTTTCAGCTCGCTGGTTACAAAAGCCGGCACCAGTACGCGCAAGGGGACATCTTCCGGGGATTCCAGTTCTGCCACGCCCGCCATATCGCCAAACAGCTTCAAGTCCGCTTCGCGGGTCTGGTGCAGCATGAAGGTTTTCAGGGGCTGGGCGCCTTGCTCCAGTGCAGTTTCAAAGCTGATCTTGTTTTCTGACAAGGGCTTGTAGGCGTCCTGATACACCTGATCAAACACCGGTGACATCACAAAGAAAGTCAGAAACAGGGCCAGGCCCACCAGCACGGTGTTGGGCGGCGCCGTACCTGTTCCCATTGCATTGCGCAGCAGACCCAGCACAATGATGACGCGGGTAAAGCCGGTCATCATCAGCAAGGCCGCAGGCAGGAAGGACATCATGGTCAGCATGGCCAGCGTCTGGATGCTGAGTGACCAGGTTTGCGAGCCGTTCGGGCCTGCTGTGCTGGTAATGGCCGGAACAGCCTGGGCCCAGGCCTCGGAAGGCAGGAGCAGGCTGATCAGGGCCAGAAGCAGCATCAGGCCGATGCGCTGGGCGGGAGAGAGGAGTGCGGTCATGATGCGGTCAGCGGGGTGCACGGTGCTGGTCCAGATGGGCCTGGAAGTCCGGCTCGGAGCCAGCGGGCGTCGTGGTGTGCAGCAGGCTGATCTGCTGAGGGGTGATGCCTATCAGAATTTCGCGGTCATCAATCTGGACCAAGGCCACGCTGCTGCGCGGCCCCAGGCGTTGATTGTCCAGAATCTTGATGCGTTGCTGGTTTTTGTTTTTCAGCAGCCCGCCTCGGCGGGCAACCCAGGCTGCCGCCAGAATCAGGCCTACAACCAGCAGCAGGCTGAGCATGATTCTGACGAGCTGGGCTTGTTCCATGTTCTAGCGGCGGCCGTTCAGGCGTTGGATACGATCCGATGGAGTCACGATGTCGGTGACGCGAATACCGTATTTATCGTCCACCACGACCACTTCGCCTTGGGCGATCAGGTAGCCGTTCACGTAAATATCCAGCGGTTCGCCAGCCAGACCGTCCAGCTCCACCACGGAGCCCTGGCCCAGTTGCAGAATGTTCTTGATAGTCAGACGTGTGCGACCCAGCTCCACCGACAGCTGGACCGGGATGTCCATAATCATGTCGATATCGGTGGTGGCGTTCGCCTCGGCGTGCTCCATGGGCGGGAACAGATTGCTGGCCGGGCTGGGTTCGTGCACAGGCGTGGCTGCGCTTTGCTCGGCCAGTGCCGAGGCCCAGTCATCCTCCAGGGGCTGTTCCAGTCCTTGGGCTTGGGTGCTGCTTTGGCTGCCAGCCTGTTGCTGAGCCATCGCGGCTGCCCAGTCGTCCTCGGGCGCAGACCGGTCGTTAGGGTTGTGAGGGTCGCTCATAGGGACTTACCTTTAGTCAAATCGCTGTCGTTGGTGGCCAAGATGTTTTCTACCCGCAAGGAGTAGCGGCCACCGGAGGTGCCGTAGCGGCATTCCAGAACCGGCACGCCATCCACGTGGGCTTCAATAAGAGTGGGGATTTCAATCGGCAAGACATCATTGGCCTTTAACTGGGTCAGCTCGGCAATGGTCATGTCTATATTGACGAAGTTGGCAATCAGTTCAACTTCGGCGCTGCGCACTTGTCGTGACAATTGCTGGGTCCAGCGCTGGTCAATATCGTTGGTGCCTTTGTCCTGCAAGGGGCGGGTCAGCAGATCGCGCAGCGGCTCAATCATGGAGTAGGGCAGGCAGATATTCAGATTGCCACCCTGGGCACCAAATTCAATATTGAAAGAGGTCACCACCACGATGTCATTGCTGCTGCTGATGCTGGCAAACTTGGTATGCATCTCCGAGCGCATGTACTCCGCTTCCAGCGGGTAGATGGACTCCCAGGCACCGCAGTAGCTCTCCAGCGTCAGGGTCAGCAAACGCTGGATGATGCGCTGCTCGGTCGTGGTGAAATCCCGGCCTTCGACGCGGGTGTTGTAGCGGCCATGGCCACCAAACAGGCTGTCGATAATCAGGAAGACCAGGTTCGGGTCGAAGGTAAACAGCGACACGCCCCGCAAGGGCTTTAAGGCAACCATGTTCAGGTTGCTGGGCACGGGCAGGTTGCGCTCGAAGTCCGAGTACTTCTGAATACGAATGGAACCGACGGTGATGTCTGCGTTGCGGCGCATGAAGCTGAGCATGGTCGAGCGCAAACGACGGGCAAAGCGCTCGTTGATCAGCTCCAGGGTCTGCATGCGGTGACGCACTACCCGGTCTGGCGAGGTCAGGTCATAGGCCCGTACGCCAGTCAGGTTTTCGTTCAAGGGCTTGGTGTCAGCGCCTTCGCCGGTAACACCGGCCAGCAGTGCATCGACTTCGTCTTGGGATAGGAAGCTCTGATACGACATTTATTGGATGACAAAGGCGGTGAACAGGACATCATTGATGTTCGGTACAGCGGTGTTGGGCGCGTAGGGCTCTTTCAGGCCGGCGCTCAGCTGTGCAACCAGGGCTTGACGCCCTTCGGAGGTCTGGATGTAGGTGGGGCGCTGTTCAGCCAGAATCTTGAGCACGCGATCACGCACCATGGGCATGTACTCCACCAGCATGGAGCGCGAACCATCGTCCTGGACACGCAAGGTGATGCCTACGTACAAGATGCGCGAGCGGCCATTCTCGTTCAGGGTGACGGTAAAGGGGTCCAGCGGCGCAAAAATGGGTTTGGCATTGACCTTGACCACCGGCGGTTCATCCGGGGCAGGGGCCGCTTCAACCGATTGGCCTTTTTCCGCCCAGGCCAACCAGGCAGGCGTGCTGCTTTGTTGCAGGGAGTAGTACAGCGTTGCGCCCACGCTAGCGGCGATAATAAACAGAACCAGCAGACCGGTTTTCATCAGGCGTGCAAGTTTGGTGGGTGCTTTTCGGGCCATGTGATGTGAGCGATGTATTTTCTAGCGTATTACAAACAGACAAACGCATGTCGGGCCTGAGCCTGACTGCATGCCTGAGCTATTGTGCCGGAGGTCAGACAGGACAGGCCCGGCGAATAGACGCTGCTTTTCGAGCTTAATCATGCTTTTTGCCGGGCTGTCTGTGGGACTGTGAATCAGGCGAAGGTATCAACCAGCGCGTCGGGGTTCAGCGAGCGTGTGGCGCTGCTGTTCACCAAGGGGCTGCTTTCGTCAGCGGAAGCCACGCCGTTCAGGCTGAAGGCGGGTTGATCGCCTTGATTGCCCCTGGCGGCCAGTTGCTCGTGAAAGGCCTGGTGCGAGGCGTGCTGGTCGCCTACGTCAGCCTGTCCCAAGGTCAGCCCGTTTTCTGCAAACTGCTGTTGCAGCTGCTGCAAGGATTGTTCCAGGGCGTGGCGGACTTGAGCATGGGGCGAGGTGATCATGGCGTGGGCCATCCCATCCTGCATTTGCAAGGTAATGCGCAAGGGGCCCAGTTCGGGTGGGTCCAGACGAATGTCGGCGCTTTGAACGCCGCCTTGAGCCTGTTGGGCCAAGGTAATCATTTGACGACCCATGGCCGCCCCCCATTCGGGGGACTGGACCGGCGTGGCAATGGCCAGCGTCAGGGGGCTGGGCAAGGCGGCCGGGCTGTTGGCCTGGACTGCGCTGGGTGCGGCGCCAAGTTGCGCTAGCAGGGAAGCATCCAGAGCGGGCAGGTTCAGATTCACGCCGGCACGGGCATCGTCAGCAATTTGTCGACCAAAGCTAGCCAAGGAAGCCGACGCTTCATCCATCAAACGTGTCTGGGATGAGGGCACATTAGCGGCGATGCCAGTGCCTGGCGGGTTGTTGTTCAGCACTTGTGCTGTGTTCACCGCTGGTTTGCGAGCAGTGGTGGCAGCCAGCGGATTGCTGGTTTCAACGGCTTTAGGCAAGACCAGTTCGGCGCTCAGATCAAGCTCGGCTTCTGCTTCAACAGCGTTCAATGGCGCGGTCTGAGCTTGACGGCTACTTGGCTCGACGGCCAGATTCTGGCGTGTGTTGATGGCGCTCAGTGGCAGTTTGCTATCGGTTTGGGCACTTTTGGGGTCGACCTTGCTGCTCTTGATGGCCTGTACTTGCGAAAGAATCGACAAGGCCATGGCAGGCAGGCCGCTATCGGCCGGGGCATCAGTGTCAAGTTCCAGATCGCTCTGATCGGCAATCAGCAGGGCCGGGTCTTTGATCAAGGGGTCCAGCTCGCTGGCACCAGCCTGTTCGGCCACGGCGTCAGCCAGCCTGGGGCTGTCGGCGGGAACCTGGGTTTTGGTGCTGTCCTGCTTGGCGGCTGCCGGTGTCTTGCCAGCCCCTTTGTGTTGCACCTGCTGCTGTTGGGTTTGCAGATGCTGGGCAAAGCCTTCGTCTTTGGGCGCATGCGCAGCCGCAGGCCCGGCCGTGTTGGTGACGGGGGCCGAGGGTGCGGCAGGGGCCGCAGGTAAAACCGAAAGAGTGGGCGAAGTCATGGCGGCGCTTGTTTAATAGGCGGTCTGGCTACGGGTAAAGAGACGAGCAGCGATTTCATCGCTGTTACGTTGTTCCATTCTTTGTTGCTGGACTTGCTGGGTCTGGAGACGGCGGTCGATCAATGTTTCATACGCTTTCAGGCGCTGCTGATGGCCATACCAGACCTGGCGTCCCTGTTCCATTTTCTCTTCCAGCGCTTGGATGACACTATTTTGCTGGGAAATGGCCTGGTCCAATGTCACGATAAAGCGCCGGAAATTGTGGTAGTTCGCCATGGTTACCCCAGTTTGGCCCACATCCAGCAGGCGCTGGGCGTAGTCCTGGCGATAAGTCTGCAACATTTCCAGCTGCGACTGGGCCGCATCGCGTTCTGTTCGCAGCTCCTGCAGATGGCGGGCCGCGTCGTCCACATTGTTCTGACTGAGATCGACCAGCGTATGTAAAGAAGCGTTGGCTTTCATGGCTATTGCTCGCTATTGAGAACGGCGTTCAATTCATCGAAGGCGCGTGGCACGTCCACACGTTGCTGCATGCCCTGGCGCAGATAGGCCTCCAGCCAGGGGAAACGATCAATGGCCTGATCAATGGCAGGGTCATTGCCACGGGTATACGCGCCCACGGCAATCAGGTCGCGGTTGCGTTGATAGCTGGAGAGCAGGCCCTTGAAGCGGTGCACCATCTTGATCTGTTCTGGCTCCACAATGCTGGGCATGACCCGCGAGATGGACGCTTCGATATCAATGGCCGGGTAATGGCCGGTTTCCGCCAGACTGCGCGACAGCACAATGTGACCGTCCAGAATCGCGCGCGCCGAGTCGGCAATCGGGTCTTGCTGGTCGTCGCCCTCGGTCAGCACGGTGTAGAACGCGGTGATCGAGCCGCAACGGCCTTGAGCATTGGGTTCACCGTTACCGGCGCGCTCCACCAGGGCCGGTAGCTTGGCAAAAACGGAAGGAGGGTAGCCCTTGGTGGCGGGCGGCTCGCCAATTGCCAAGGCGATTTCGCGCTGAGCCATGGCATAACGCGTCAGCGAATCCATGATCAGCAAGACGTTCTTGCCTTCATCACGGAAAAACTCGGCCAGACGGGTGGCGTACACTGCGCCTTGTAGACGCAGCAAGGGCGAGACATCAGCCGGAGCAGCGACAACAACCGAGCGTTGCAGGCCCTCTTCGCCCAGGTTGTGCTCAATAAATTCTTTAACTTCCCGGCCCCGTTCACCGATCAGGCCTACGACAATGATGTCGGCCTGGGTGTAGCGGGCCATCATGCCCAGCAGCACACTTTTACCCACACCGGAACCGGCAAACAGGCCCATGCGCTGACCACGGCCTACGGTCAGCAAACCGTTGATGGCACGTACTCCTACGTCCAGAACCGTGTCGATGGGACTGCGCTTCAGTGGGTTGGGTGTGGTGTGGCTGAGCGAGACGCACGCTTGCGCGTCGATCGGGCCCAAACCGTCCAGTGGATTGCCGCTGCCATCGACCACGCGACCCAGCAGGCCGGGGCCGACCGGAACATGGCGCGAACGCGCCTGGGCGGGCAGGCTGTCCGGTTGATCGGAGTCGGGCAGCGGAACCGGCGGCTGCAATTGAGCTTCAACTGGTACAACACGTGCACCGGGAGGCAGGCCGGAAATTTCGCTCAAGGGCATCAAATACAAGGATCTGCCTTCAAAACCTACAACCTCGGCTTCGGCCCAGATGTTTTGTGCGGCAGACAGCTCCACTTTGCAAGCGGCTCCTACAGCCAGCTTCAAGCCTGTAGCTTCCAGCACCAAACCCGTGGCGCGGACAACGCGGCCACTGCGCAAGCAGGGCTCAATGGCCTGGACCCGTTGCTGTGCCGACAGCATCTGGGCGCGCCAGCGTTCGGGGGAGGAGGCCAAAAGGGGCGTTGCCATCAGGGCTCCGATGAGACGGGCAAGCCCAGGCTGGCCAGGGCGCGTTTCCAGCGGGTGGCAAAGGTGGCGTCAATATCGCCGTAACTGGAGCGCACACGACATTCACCGCGTTGCAGCTGGGGGTCTTCTTGCAGACGCCAGGCGCGGGGCTCGCCTTGTTCAATCAGAAACTCACGCACCAGGCTGATGTCGTCCGGGTGCAAGCTCAGTTCCAGGGCGCTGGTATCGCCTGGATCACTACGCAGTACTTCGGCAACCAGATCGCGGATGCGGCTGGGTTCGGCCTTGATGGTGCTTTGCAATACATGCTCGGCAATACGTGTCGCCAGCTGAATCAGGGATTGGCCCATTTCCTGATCCATCAGTTCAATGGACTGGGCGCAGTTCTGGTTCAAGGCGACAAATTCCTTGATGTACTGGTCAATCTGTTCTTGTGCCCTGGCCATTCCAGCCGCCATTCCGGCTTCATAGCCCTGGGCATGGCCACTTTCCTGACCTGCTGCCAGACCAGCAGCGTGGCCCTGGTTGTAACCGGCCTGATAACCCTGGGTATGGCCTTCTTCCTGCGCCTGGCTGCGCTGGTTTTCCAGATCGCGCTGCAGTTCTTCCGGGGTAGGAGGGACGAACTCGGGCTCTTCCGGTTCCGGGGCGACGACAGGATCATCCAGCCCCTGCATTTGCCAGCGGCTCCAGCTTTCCTGAAGCTCCGAGTAGGCCGAGGCTTTACGGTGGCTGGACATTTACAGGCTCCTGCGTAGGCGGTTCGTGCCTGGGCACAAGCGAATAACGGCTTGGACGGGCAGGAGCTGCCCAAACGAGGCCGTCTTAGACATATTCGTCCCCACTCAGGCCACCCAGCGTAATCTGACCGGCTTCGGCCAGGCGACGGGCCACCTGCACAATGGCTTTTTGTTCCTGTTCCACCTTGGACATGCGGATCGGGCCTTGGGCGTCGATGTCTTCGCGCAGCATTTCGGCAGCACGGTTGGACATATTGCGGAAGAACTTGTAGCGCAACTCTTCGGGCGCGCCTTTCAGGGCAATCGTCAATGCAGAGGTCTCGATTTCCTTGAGCAGCAGCTGAATGGCAATGTCTTCCACATCGGCCAGGTTCTCGAACACGAACATCTCGTCCACGATGCGCTGGGTCAGGTCGGCGTCCATGCCGCGCAGACTGGTCAGGACGGACTCTTCCAGGCTGGCGTTCATGTAGTTCAGCATCTCGGCTGCCGTGCGTGGACCACCCATCTTGCTGCGTTTGGCACCCTGGCCCGATAGCATGCCGTTCAACACTTCGGTCAGCTCGTTCAGGGCCGTGGGCTGCACGCCACCAAAAGTAGCAATACGCAGGACCACATCATCGCGCAAACGATCCGGAATGTAGCCCAGAATGTCGGCGGCGCGATCACGCTCCAGATGCACCAGAATGGTGGCAATAATTTGGGGGTGTTCGTCGGCAATCAGCTCGGCCACGCTGGAGGCATCCAGCCAGTTCAGGGCATCAATACCGCTGCTGGAGCCTTCGCTGTTTTCCAGCAAGTCTTCGATCAGGCCAGCGGCTCGGTCCGAGCCCAGCGCCTTGTTCAGGACGGAGCGGATGTAGGCGTTGGAGTCCAGCGCCACCGCCATGAACTGGTCGGCCTCCTGGCGAAAGCTCTCCAGAGCCTCGTCCATATCGGCACGGGTCAGTTGCTTCAGGGACGCCATGGCGGTACTGAGCTGCTGCACCTCACGAGGCGAGAGGTGGCGAAACACCTCGGCGGCGGCATCTTCCCCCAAGGACATCATCAAAATCGCACTGCGTTCGATGGAATCGTCCGGTTTAGCCGTTTTCATTTTTTTCATCTTTGTTCAACCAGGAGCGCAACACCATAGCCACGGCACGTGGGTCATCGTGAGCCATCGTGCGGGCGGTGTTCAGATTCTCTTCGTAGCGGCTCATTTCGGCGGCACGTTGTTCAGCAGCCTGTTCGCGAGCAGATTCTTCTTTCTGGCGCTCGACGCGGGCGTCAGCCACCGCCTTGGCCTGGATCAGGCCCTGGATGATGGGGTTGATGACGATGCGCCATGCCATGAACAGAATGAATGCAAAGACCAGATACTTGACCAGTTCCATAGCGAGCTCGCGGTACTCCGGATTTTTCCAGAAGGGGGTATCAATATCGCCTTGTTCGTTGAACTGTCCGTTCACCACGCTCAGGCTATCGCCTCGATCAGCCGAGTAACCCACGGCTTGTTTGACCAGATCGCGGATCTTGTCCAGTTCTTCCTGCTCCAGCGGCTGTTGCTCCTTGTCCGTATTGCGATAGTTCACCACCACGGCTACCGACAGGCGGCTTAGCTGACCCAAAGGACCTTTGACGTGGCTGATGGTGCGATCCACTTCGTAGTTCACGGTGGAGTCGTTACGCGCATTGCCGGTGTTTTGCAGCAAGCGGGCCTGTTCGGCCAGGGACACCAGTGAAGGGTCTGTACCGGCCGCTGCAGCGTTCGCAGCGTTGGCGGTTTGTGCGGCGGCATTGGCCGGCTCAGTTGCCGGAGCAGCCGGGGCTTGGGGCTGATTCGGTGCAGCAGGCGGGTTGACCAGATTGGCGGTGGCATTGTTGGGAGCCTGATTGCTCAAGGCACCGGGCACGCCTTGGGGTTGCTGCGGGTTGCGTTGCAAGGAAGAGCTGGTCTGCTGGCTGCGTACCGCGGCCTGACCGGGTTGCTGATTGGGCTTGTAGACCTCGGACGTCTGCTCGCGGCGCGAGAAGTCCACCTCCGCCGTCACCTGGGCGCGGACGTTGCCAGCACCGACCAAGGGGTTCAGCAAGGTCAGGATGCGCTGCACGGCTCGGTATTCAATATCGTTTACAAAATTGCGCTGCTGATTATCAGCACCCATCTCGCCAGTGGGCGCGGTCAGCAAGCGGCCATTCTGGTCAATGATGGACACCTTGTCGGCATGCAGATTGGGCACGCTGGAGGAGATCAGCCAGCTGATGGCGGAAACCTGGCCTTCGCTCAGGTCGCGGCCCGGATACAGCGACAGCACTACCGAAGCGGTCGGAGACTGGCGGTCACGTACAAACAAGGTTTCACGCGGCATGGCCAGGTGAACGCGCGCTTCCTTGACGGCATGCACGGCCTTGATGGAGTTGGCCAGCTCGCCCTCCAGGGCGCGCTGATAGGTGACTTGCTCGGTGAACTGGCTGGCGCCAAAGCGACTTTGATCCAGCAGCTCGAAACCGGCATTGCCACTGCGCGGCAAGCCTTGCGAGGCCATTTGCATGCGCACATCATGCACACGATCTTGCGGCACCAGAATGGCGGTACCGTTGCTGTTGAACTGGTAGGGCACGTTCATCTGGCCCAGGGCCGAGACAATCGCACCGCCATCGCGGTCGTCCAGATTGGAGAACAGTACCTGGTAGGTAGGGCCGCGGCTCCACAGCAAGAGGGCGACAATCAGAGCAATCAGTGCGGCACCCAGCCCGATCAGCGCTACCTTGGGCAAGGCGCGCAGTGTGTCGTAGCCAGGAAGTTTGTTCAGCAACTGTGCTGTCTGACTCATGGGTGAGGCAGAGGCAGGGTTCTGCATGGAATCAGGGGAGTTCAAATCAGGACGTGCTCAGGCAGCATTAAGGAAAGGGCGGCGGGCATGAAAGAATCAGGCGCTTATACCGGCATACTGGCAATTTCTTGGTAGGCGGCCACTAAGCGGTTGCGTACCTGGACGGTGGCCTGAAAGCCAACGCTGGCTTTTTGCAGGTCAATCATCACGTCGTTCAAGGAAATTCCGGGCTCGCCCATTTCAAAGGCCTGAGCCTGGGCATTGGCCTCGTTCTGTGCCTGGGAAACCCGGTTCAAAGAGCGGGCCAGCTCGGCGGCAAAACCACCGGGAGCGGCGCTGCTGGCCGAGGAGGACACAGAACTGGAAGCCCCGGCCGCTTGCGCAACTGCGCGCATCTGGGCCAAAAGGTTTTCAATGCTGGAGAGATTGGAAATCGACATATTCGCTTGCCAGAAAGTCAGGATGGGCCACGCGCACAGGTGCGGGCAGCTTGCCGTGCTTAATGTAACGTTTAGAACGCGAGGCTAAGCAGGGTATCTAAGCCCAAAAACAGGGGCTTTTCAGCCCTTATAAATAGCAGGCTCAAGTTTTTGGGGCGTCGTGCAAAGCCTGCAAGGCTTGTGTGGCCTGGGGATGGCCTTGTTCCAGGGCGTAGAGCCAGGCCAGCAATTCAGCCACGGCTTGATAGAGCTGAGGGGGGATATGACGGTCCAGATCCACCTGCATCAGCAGGCCGACCAGTTCGGGGGACTCGTGTACGTACAGACCGTGCTCGCGGGCGGTCTCGACAATTTTTTCGGCCAAGGTGCCGTAGCCTTTGGCAACGACACGCGGGGCCCCGTCTTTGGGCTCGTAGCGCAAGGCCAGGGCCTGCGGGCGATGGGAGGGGGAATCATGACTCATCGGGCAGGTCCTGCGGCAGGGTCGGGTCGGCTTCAATCTGCAATTGGCTCAGGATCAGGCCCTGGTCTTGCAGACGTTCGCGCAAGGGCAGGCTGTTCTCGTCCAGATAAGGGGCGGATTGATCGGCCTGAATATGGACCAGCAATTGCTGGTTCAGGAGGTTGAGCCGTAGGGTGATCGGCCCCAACGTGGGCAGGTCCAGTTGCAGGGTACTGGACCAATGTTCGGTTTCGTCCTCTGACTGGGCCTGGTGACGTTGCACGCTCCAGTTCATGTCGGCATCCGGCCAGGCCTGACCTTGCCATTGCAGGTTCTGATGGGCCAGCGTATCCAGTTGCTGACGCACCAGCAGGCTATTGGCCGGGTCCTGGGTGCCGGCCTGGGCCTGAGGATTCTGGCTCGTGCTGGTATGTGTTTCGGCAGCGGGGCGATTCAGGTTTTGCGGCTCTTGCTGTAATTCGCCAACGCTGCGTTGCCCAAAGTGCAGATCACTAAGATGAGACTCGTAGAATAGCCCGCTTTGTTGCAAGGCCTGGGGCAAAGCCTGGCTGAAATGCTGGGCCAGAGCAGCCGTGCTGCCTGTAGGCAGGGGGCTTGGGGTTGCGGCGCCGGTGGTCGTAGTGCCCGTGCTGGGCGTGCCTGCGGCAGTGCCTGTTCCCACAGCACTGCTGCCTGTTGTCATTGCATTGGCAGAGCCCGCGTTTGCGCTGCCCGTTGCTGTGCTACCGGGCAAGGGCAGCCGCTGCTGAGCCACGGTGGCGATTGTGCTGGCGGTACTCTGTGCTGTGTTTGCGCGTCCCGCCGTCTGGGTATCACTGCCGGGGCGCGTGGGTTCCTTGCCGTCTGCCTGCATCGTGGGGCGGCCAGGTAACAAGGCCTGTCGTCCCTGGATCGCAGGGGCACGATCCGGAAAGCGCTCCAGCAAGGACAGGATCAATTGGGCAGTGCGCCCCAGGGTTGTGGGGGCCGAGCTCGTGGTGGCCGTATTGGGGCCACGTGCATTCAGAGCCGGGTCGGTCGAGGTTTGACCGCTTTGTGTGCGGATATTCCGGCTATCGCGACCCTGGGTGTGGGCGCGGGCTTGATCTACGCTCTGGCGTTGATCACGAGCCGTTTGGTTTTCGGCGCGCTCGGGGCGTTGGCTGCCCGGTGTCTGGCTGATGGCGTCCGGCCGGGCGCCCGTGGCGATATTGCTTTGCTGTCCAGTGCTGATACCCAGAACGGCATCGAGCCGTTGAATAAGCAGCGTCCCCAAAGGGGAGGGGCCGCCTATGCTCATGGATGAACGCTAGGGCTGTAATACGCTTGCAACACGGTTTGCTGGCGCTTCATATTGCCCAGCAGTGCACCCAGACGCCCCAGTTCGGGGGTGGCCAGATGACGGATCTGGGCGTCGTCTTCCAGAATTTGGGTCAGCAACTGACGGCGTGCCTGTTTTTCAGTAATAGACAGGTCTTCCATGTTCTTGAGCTTTTCCACGGCGAGTTGATAGTGTTCGGATTGTTCAAACACATCCTCCCAGCGAGCCGTTTGGGCAAGCTCCAGCATGTGACGGGTGATGCTGGCGATAATTTGATATTGATCGACGATCGGGTTAGA
Source organism: Alcaligenes sp. 13f (assembly GCF_020496585.1). NCBI lineage: Bacteria > Pseudomonadati > Pseudomonadota > Betaproteobacteria > Burkholderiales > Alcaligenaceae > Alcaligenes > Alcaligenes sp. 13f. The sequence goes on along the minus strand of NZ_JAHKKC010000014.1, from coordinate 79,266 downwards.
GGTATCGCTCATGTTCGTACCAGGCGCTAAAGGCGCAAAGGAGGTTGGAGGTGCAGGTCAGGAACAGAACCTGTCCCGCGAGCCCCGGAGTCAAGCTGGCTGCTTGGCACGTTGGGTATCAACATTGCTGCGCCAGGCATCGGCAATATCGGTCAGCAAACGCTCGGCCAGCGTCAGCTTTTCCGCGTCATTGCGAAGGTTGGCCAGCATCAGATTGTGCAAAATCAAGTCATAGGTAGCGACCAGATTGCGGGCCAGTTCTCCGCCCTTTTCGGTATCGACCGCCATTTTCAGGCCGCTATCGACAATATCAATAGCCTTCGATAATGACTGCCCCCGCCCGGCAATATTGCCCTGTTCCATATGCAAGCGCGCTTGCAGCATGGCGGTGCGAGCACCGTTAAATAACAGGGTAATCAGATGTTCGGGGCTCGCGCTCAAGACCTCGGTTTCCAGACCTACTTGAGCGTAGGCACGAACCGATTGTTGGCCAAAGCGGCGGGAAGGGGCAGGATAGCTCATAGGGGTTTATTTACTGCTGTTCATATTGCCCAGCATGGACAGTTGCTGGCTTAGGTAATTGCTGGTGCCTTGCATGCGGTTGATCATGACGTCCAGTTGGACGAACTGCTTGCGATAGGCTTCCATCTTTTCTTCGATGCGTTTGTCGGCGTTATCGTACTGATCCTGCAGGGTTTTACCGATTTTTTCGGCGCCTTCCTGGGCCTTGTCAATGCGTCCGCCTTTTTTGACAAAATCTTCCGCAGCTTTTTGGACACGACCTGCAATGGCTTGTTCACCGACAAACATCTTCTGGACGTCAGCCATATTGTTTTTTAAGGCAGCGTCCAGCTTCTTGTCATCAATCTCCAACTCGCCGGTTTTGGGGTTAAGGTTAATGCCAAGACCAATCAGAGTTCGTATTTCCCCGTCTCCATTTACATGGCCCAACGTCGCTTCTCGCATTGCGTTTTGGGCCTCGCGAGCTAAGGAGTCACCCGACAGGGCCGAGCCTTGCTTCAGGTCGGGGTTGTAGGCGGTTAGCGAACGGATGGATGTATTGAATTTGTTGTAAGCCGCAACGTATTCTTTGATAGCCTCGGCAGCCTTGCTATCGTCTTTGCTGACGTCAATATTGATGGCTTCGGAACTTGCTTTGTTCAGCGTAATTTCCAGGCCTTCAACAGTATCTTTTAACGTGTTGCTTTCACTGGTAATCGGGATGCCATTAATGGTCAACTCTGCATTGCTTGCTTTTACATGCAGGAAGCCACCAGCTTGCGGGTTATCAGGGTCTACGTCGATGTTCAGCACATCAGCTAATGCGTCGTTATTTTCAACTTTGATTGAAGTAATTGACGCGGCCTTACCCGTTTCGGTTGCAGATAGCTGTAAGTGGTAGGGTTTTTGTGGGTCACCAGTATTAATAATGGTGGCTTTCATGCCCAGTTCAGCATCAGCGTTAATGGCGTTCATGACTCCTTGCAGGGAGGTGTCTTTGCCGCTCATATCTAGCGAGTGCTCTTTACCATTAGCTAAAGTAACAGTGATCTTTCCACCTTCACCTAGCGCTGTGTCGCGTGTTTCCTGAGCTGGGGCAGTAAGAGCTTGCCGAGTGGCCAGGCTTGTCACTTTGATTGCGTATTGACCAGGCGCGGCTTTGGCTGTGCCGGAGACTTTAATATCTTCGCTATTGGCAGTCGTCTTGACGGCACCATACAAATCTTCGGAGTTCAGCTTTTTGGCAGCTGCTTGCAGTTCAGAGAGGCCACTTTTTAGCTGACCATAGGCCGAAATCTTGTTGGTATTGGCAACCTGGCGGTTCTGAATGACAACAAGGCTCTTCTTTTCCGTCTTGCGCAAATCTTCCAGCAGCTCGTCCAGCTTCAGACCTGAGCCCACGCCAATTGAAGAAATAGCCATATCAAATACTCCTGTAGTGTCCTATTTTGTCGCGAATGTGTCGCGCGCAAAGCCCATGTCAATGGGAAGTTTCGATGCCAGTTTGGTTTTTAAACCTTCACGCTGACCGCGTTGCCCTGCAATTGCACGATCATCTTGGCAATCTGGATCACCGCGTCAGACGGAACGGTACGCAGAACCTCGCCGGTCGTGTTGTCCACAATCGAGACCACCAGACGCTGGGCTTCATCGTCCATATTGAAGCGAATGCCGGTGGACCAGGCCTGCAGGGAGTTGTTGATCTGGTCCAGGGTGTCGTCCAATGTGTTCACCATGCCGGGCACGGGCTCGCGTTTATCGGGCCAGCGTTGCTGCAACTGGGTATCGGTACTGCTTTCCTTGATGGGAGTCACCGTGGTGGCTGCCGAAGGCATAGGGGTGCCGGGGTTTTGCTCCACAGGGGAGGCCAGGGGCACCAAGGCCGTCGTTTGAGATGAAACTGAGCTGATCATGACATCACTCCAAAAGGGGCTTGGTGGCAGGCCAGCAAAAAGGGCAGGGCTTGGCACCTGTAACGCTCCAATTACGGCACCCACGCGCGTATCTTTAGGAGGTATTTTGGTTTTTGGCCCGGTCAGGCCCGTTTAAAGCCTGAATAAGATAGCGAAAGACTGTTTGATTTGGAGACTGTCAGGCAGAGCTGGCAGGCAAAATAGCTCAATCTTTATTGTCCGGATTCGTGCCTGTCCATGCCTCGTTCAGAAGACGTCCTGGTTGAGCAGTACGCCCCATTGGTGCGCCGCCAAGCGCTCCAGCTCGTGTCGCGCCTGCCTCCCAGCGTTGAACTGGATGATCTGATGCAGGCGGGCATGATGGGCCTGCTGGACGCCGTGCGTCGTTACCAGGTGGTGGCCGAGGCCCAGTTTGACACCTACGCGGTCACCCGAATTCGTGGCGCCATGCTGGATGAGTTGCGCAGCCAGGACTGGCTGCCGCGTAGCGTGCGCTCCAAAGCGCGCCAGATCGAAGTGGCCGTCAGCAGCTTGCGTCAGGAACTGCTGCGCGAGCCTACCGAGCCTGAAATTGCCGAAGCGCTGTCCATGAGCATGGACGATTACTACGAATTGCTGGATGAAGCGGTCGGTGTGCAGGTGATTCACTACGAAGACCTGAAACGCCACGCGGATCCCTCCGCCGATGCGTTGGAGTTTCTGGAAGACAGCACGCGTGAACAGGCGTACTTCGACAATCCCCTGAACCTGCTGACCTCCCAGGGTTTGCGGCAAGCCCTGATTACCGCCATCGACCAACTGCCCGAGCGTGAGAAGTTGCTGTTCGCCCTGCAGTTTGAGCAAGATTTGAATCAGAAAGAAATTGCTCTGGTGTTGGGCGTGACTGAAGGGCGCGTATCCCAATTGCGTAGCCAAGCCGTAGCCCGCATCCGTGCCAGCTTGGCTAAAGACCAGTGGGATGCGATCTCTGATAGTGCTGAGCTTCAGGTGCTGTTGTAAGCCTGCGCCTACTGGCAGCCAACCTTCCGCTTTTTCGACTGATATAAGCGCCTTTTTCTGGCTCTTGTGTGGTTACGACCGTCCGATGTTAAAATAGCTCTAAATTCGTAGCTTTTTTAGGAGCTGTTATGGATGCGATCTACGCTGATTATTCTATTAGCATGTCCGAGTTCAAGAAGAACCCGGCACAGGTATTGCGTACGGCTGGAGAAAAGCCGGTTGCTGTGTTGAACCATAACCGGCCTGCTTTTTATATGGTGACGCCTCGCTTGTTTGAAGCTTTGGTCCAGGAAATGGCTAACCGGGATCTGGATGAGCTGGTGCGTCGACGGCTGGCCGTCAAAGATACGGCGGTCGAGGTTGATCTTGAGCAGCTCTGACTCTAAACCCACAAAATACAAATTAAAGTTTTTGCCCGAAGCCTTGCAGGAATGGGGCAAGCTGGATGGCAGTGTCAAAACCACCTTCAAGAACCTGCTTCGTAAACGTTTGGATGCACCCCACGTGCCGGGTTCCGCCTTGCGGGGGGATTTGCAGCATTGCTACAAAATCAAGCTCCTCAAGCAGGGTTACCGTCTGGTTTATTCCGTTGAGGACGATGTGCTGGTGGTTCTGGTTTTAGCGGTGGACAAACGGGAGGACATGGCGGCGTACCGTGCTGCTGTTCAGCGCTTAAGTCAGGGTTTGGATTAGGTATTAAGCAGGCACAGCCATTGCTGTCTTATTGCTGGGCAAGCCGTGCGTGCGCCGCTAGTGGTGTGATCAGATCAAATAAAAAAGCCTCCAAGATTTTTCTCGGAGGCTTTGTGCTGCTGGGCAAGCTACGTTGCCCATCTGCTCAGTATTGCTATCGTTAAAATTAACGCAGCAAGGACAGAACAGTTTGTGGAACTTGGTTAGCTTGAGCCAACACAGAGGTACCAGCTTGTTGCAGAATCTGAGCACGTGTCATGTTGGACACTTCAACAGCGTAGTCTGCGTCTTCGATACGTGAACGAGCTGCGGACAAGTTGTTCACAGTGTTGTTCAGGTTAGCGATAGTGGACTGGAAGCGGTTTTGGATCGCACCCAGGTGGCTGCGCAGATCGTCAACTTGTTGCAGAGCGGCATCAATAGTAGCCAACGGATCTTCGGTGGTTGGGACGGTGCTTAGTTCTGCGCCACGAGTGACTTTGCCTTCATTGTCTACCTTGGCCTCAAAGTATTTTTCGCCTTCTTGGATGACGTAGTCCCGGCCTTTTCCTGTGTAGGCATGAAGTTTATCTGCGTCTGCACCAGTGGCGGTAATATCAGCTTTGTAGGTGCTGGTGTTTGTCATACCGGTGGGGATGTCGGCCGGATCTGTAACTTCAGCGCCCAACCCCAGCTTGCCATCAGTAATGGTCACTCTGTAAGTTTTAGCATCTACAGCTACATCTGGATCGCCAGGGTTTGCGCCTTCTGTAGTACCACCAGAGTATGTGACGTAGTAGTCTGTGCCGTCTGTTTGCAGCGAACCAAAGCTACCAGTGCTCAGCATATCGTCTGCGTCAGGGGTAAAACTGCCTACTTGGCTGCCAACTTCTTTAGTAACGGTGACCGTAGTACTTGGCGCGGTTGTAACCTTACCGGTGCTGATGCTGTTGGTGACGTTGAAGTTGGCAAGGTTCAGTTCATTACTATCGATTTTTTTCAAATCAATAGTAATGGTTTCGTTGTCGTTGGCGCCCACTTGTACCGTCAATTGGGATGCATCTTCACCTAGTACGTATTTACCGTTGAATTGAGTTTCTTTGGAGACTCTGTTGATTTCAGCTAGACGCTCATTGATTTCGTTCTGAATGGATTGCAAATCCGAATCAGAGTTAGAGCCTGTGGATGCTTGTACAGTCAATGTACGAATACGCTGCAAGTTTTCGTTGATTTCGTTCAACGAACCTTCAGTTGTTTGAGCGATAGAGATACCGTCGTTAGCGTTACGAGCAGCTTGTGTCAGACCGTTGATGTTGGCGGTGAAACGGTTGGCGATGGCTTGACCAGCAGCGTCGTCTTTTGCGCTGTTGATACGCAGGCCGGAGGACAAACGCTCAATCGCGGTGCCCAGGGAATTCTGGGACTTGGTCAGGTTGTTCTGCGAAACCAGAGCCAGGTAGTTGGTATTGATAACAGACATGGTAACTCCCAATGTTGAGTAGAGCGGCGAAACGGTTTCGCCCTTTGCCCAGGAAAGCGTTGGCGTTCTGCTAGGCCCCAGGGGGCTGATCGCGCATTCGACACACTGCGTTCTTCCTGTACAGCACCATTAACGGAAGGGGCAAAAAACTCTTTAGGGGGCTGTTGAGAAAATTTTCTCCACTTTGTCTTGAAGCCTTGAATTACGCGGCTTCAAGCATGACGACCCGGTGTGCCGAGCGGCCTGTTTGCTTTCGTTTTCCGACTCTGAATTCTGATTTTTCCATTTCGCTGCTTGGAAATGGAGCAGATAGCTCTGTGCCGCAGCAGACAATCCAGAGGCCTTGTTTGAATTGCGCAGTCAAAAAAAGCAGCGGGGCCATCTATTGACGGCCCCGCATTGCAAAAACTTAATAAAAAACTGGCTTGGGCGGATTCAAATAGCGAACCCGCCCTTGCGCTTACACGGCAATAGGCTTGCCATCCGCACGTTGGATGACGACGGTCGAGGAGCGCGGGCGTACCGTGTTCATGCTGACTACCGTGGCGTCATGCGTGTCGTAGGCCGGCCAGTTCACGGGGTGCTGAATGTTCAGGAACAGGCTGGTGTGGTCGGGCGTCATGGAAAAGCCCGTAATTTCGGCTTCGTTCGGGCCTACAAAGAAGCGACGCAGATCGGACTGGTTGCTGGCGTTGATGGCTGGGCCGGTGCCCGAGCTGTCTGCCAGGGCGCCGGGGATAACGGCCAGCATCTGGTCGTTGGTGGCGCGGGCAACATTGTTTTTGCGTCCGCCGTCGATGCCGTTGTCGGTCTGAATCCACAGAATGCCTCGGCTGTCGAAGCCCAGACCGTCAGGGCTGGCCAACTGGTTCAGATCGGTCAGGCCCGAGCGGTTGGTATCTGCGTCCGCACCCGAATCCGAGCCGAATACGAAGATATCCCACTTGAACTTGTTCGAACCGGGTTCGTCATGCCAGCGAATAACGTGACCGTTGACGTTGTTCAGTCGCGGGTTCGCGGCGTTGGTGCCGGACGATGCGTTGCGGCTGGTGTTGTTGGTCAGCGTCAGGTAGATGTCTCCGTTGCTGGGGTGGGTGGCCGTCCACTCGGGGCGATCCATCGGGGTGGCACCCACAAAGTCCGCTGCGCCACGGGTGTTGATCAGGATTTCTTCCAGGGTTTTGAACTTGTCGGACAAGGTGCCGCCATCCTTGCCTTTGCTTGTGCCCGTCAGTGCCAGCCATTCGCCCGAGCCGTCTTCATTGAAGCGGGCAACATACAAGGTTCCCTTGTCCAGATATTTGGCGCCCACGGCCAAGCGGTCGGTGCGCTGGGCATCTTTCGGGTCCCAGTTGGCTTCGGACACGAAGCGGTAAACGTATTCAAAGCGCGAATCGTCGCCACTGTAGAAAGCCAGGGGTTTGCCGGCTTCAGGCTTGCTGTAGGCACAGCCTTCGTGAGCGAAGCGACCCATGGAGGTGCGCTTGGTGGCAATGCTGTTGGGGTCGTAAGGGTCGATCTCGACCAGGTAGCCAAAGCCGTTGACTTCGTTGCGCCAGTCCTCGGTTGCGCTGGCGCCGGTTTCGGTCACGTTAAAGCGGGCGAATTCGCCCAGGACTTCCGAAGGATCCTTGGCAGCCGTTTCCCACTGGTAGCGGCCAACGGGGCCAGCCGATACGCCCACACGCTGCTGGTGAGGCGGGCGATTGCCGGTGTTGACAAAGCAGGCCGCCCAGTTCTCTTCAGCGGTGATGTAGGTGCCCCAGGGGGTGGTGCCGTTACCGCAGTTATTGTTGGTACCGCGCACTTGCGTGCCGTTGGGCGAGAAGGGGGTCTTGACCCAGTCCGTGCCGCCAACAGGGCCAGCCAGTTTCATGGCAGTGGCAGAGGTAAAGCGACGGTTGTAGCGCGAGTTCTGAACGATGTCCCAACGGCCATTGCTACGGCGAATATGGATGATGGCGACACCGTGGGCGTTGATTTCCTTGCGTACTTCTTCAGCCGGGCGCTTGCCATTGACCAGGGTCGGGCCATTGGGGTGCAGGGCTTTTTCATCAATGTATTCGTGGTTGACGGCCAGCAGGCCCTCGGTAGAGCTGCCTTCCAGGGGGAAGAAGTGCATGCCGTCATGGTGCATGCCCATGGAATTGAGCAGGTCGTTGGAGCTGTTGTTGCCGTTCTTGTCCCAGGGCAGGGCATTGTCATTGATCGGCGTACCCCAAGGGGCCAGCACATGGGCAATGTAGCCGGGAGGCACGACACAGCCGTCGGTCATGGAAGTGGGCAGGGATTCAAAACCCAGTTTGACGCTTGCTGGTGGTTCTGGATCAGGGCCGGGGCCGGGGTTCGGGTTCTCGCCGCCACCGTTACCAGTGGAATTGCCACCCGTGCTGCCGCTATCACAGCCTGCCAGACCAAAGCTGGTCATGGTGGCCAGTGCGGCCGCCAGGCCACCGCGCATCACGGCACGGCGTGACATGCTTTTTTCCAGAATTTCACTAAAAGGGGTGTTCTGACTGACGTTACGTACAGTCTTGTCGGAGATATGTTTGCTCATAGTGATCAATAGCGCCAAGGCTGAGTTGTGGGGGTAGCGCTCATGCTAGTGGCTCAACGTGAAAGGTCTATGACAAGGAGCTGAATGTTCGGGATGGTGGCTTTTTGTTGGCTTGCCCGGGTGGAGGGGAAACGAAGGGGCAAGCGGGCAGGGTCTGGCGCTGGTTTTTGGCGATGCTGGTTTGTTCGCCGGATCAGGCTGGAATTGGACTTTTGTTTTAATTAAAAAAATCAGTGCCTTGGCTATTGGATGAATATTGTTTTTGTTTCATGTACAGAGTTGTACATTTTTTATGTTTTTTGCCGTAACTCTGTTTGAGGATTTCTCTATCTATTTAGAACGCAAGGGCTAAAGCGACCTTGAGTTCTTTTTGCTGTTCAGGAATCTTTAAGGTTCAAAGCCCGTTTTTTTTCATGGTGTACGCCCCATGAATGGGCCTTTTTCAGAGGCTTTGATACTTCCTATTTGTTGTACTATGTTTCTTTTTTTTCTTCGGGAACTCAATGAAGCAAGGGGTTTTACTGCGCAGTGGCCGTGCCGATGCTTTCATGGCTTTAGGTGAGGGCGGTCGACCGGTATTTCGCTCCGCTTTACAGTTGCGAGAAGCCTTGCGCCGTCGGGCGGGCAACTTTGCCGACCATCTGGCGATTCCGCAAAGCAATGAAACGGGTTCCACGCTGGATTGGTACAGCCCGGTCTCTGGCCAGGTCGTACCCTGGACCGCCGCTACCGAGCAAGAACGCGAAGAAGGCTTGAAGCAATTAAGTGCTTTTCAGGCCCGGTTGAACGAGATGACCCCAAGCATGGATGCCGAAGAGCAAGAGGCATTGGGCGACAAGGCCTTGTTCTCCAGCTTGCTGCGCCGCGTGCTTTATTTCCCGGACGATAACTTTGTGTATCTGGTCAATGGCAAGCCCGTGTTGACCTTCTGGGGTTTTCTGCATCACGGTGCAGATCAGAATCAGGACCCCTTGCTGCCTTTGATGCCCGCGCCTAAAGCCGCGCCTGTCGTGGCTCCACCTGTGGTGCCGCCCGTCGAGCCCGTGGTGGCCCCTGTCGTGGCCCCGGTTGCTGCCAGTTGGTGGTCCCGCTGGTGGTGGCGTTTGCTGGCTTTGCTCTTGCTGCTGGCCTTGCTCTTGTTCGGTTTGCGCTGGTGCACCACGCCGGTTGTGCCCGATACCCCTTTGGGTTCCTTCACTTCCAGCGTAGGCAGCTACTTGCCCGAGAAAGTCCGTAATTGGCTGGGCTGGTCCTTGCCCAAACTGGATGCTGGCGCCTTGCTACCGAATGGTCGTGTGGATGCGACAGGCCTTGTCCCCACGGGCACCGTTCCATTGGGTCCAGGCGCCACGGGTGCTGGCACCGCTCCCGGTGTTGACGCACCAGGGGCTGCCGCTCCGGGGGCGGATGCTCCTGCCGCAGCGGGCGCTCCGGATGGGGGGCAGGCTCCTGATGCCACGCCGCCTGCACCGCCAGCTGAACCCGGTGCAGACGCCAATCCCCAGCCGCCCGAGTTGCCGCAAGACCCGGCAAGCCCGCCTGCTGATCCTGCCGCGCCCCCAACATCGGATGCCAACCCGGCTGCTCCGGCCACGCCTGCTGCCCCTGCCGGTTCCTTGGTGGTGCCGCCTGATGCCTTGCAGTCCGGCAAGATGGATTTCCTGAATGGCCAGTGGGCTGCCCGCATGGGTGTGCAAGACAGCCAGACCGGCAAACCCGTGCAACTGCAATATCAGTTGAAAGACGGTGCAGGCAATGTGCAGATCAAGCGTGGCGACGGCGTTCAGTGTGAAGCTCCCGTGTCTGCGTCGTCTGAGCAGGGTCGCTTGATTTTGAATGCCAATTCCGCCGCAAAGTGCACGGACAATGCCGCTTACGATATGCCCAAGATTGTGTGCGACCCCGGCGCAGCGGGCGCAGCTGCCCAATGTGCGGGCATGTACGGCTCCAATGCCTTTCCTTTGATCTTGCAGCAATCCGAATGATGAGTGCTTGAATCTTATGTTGCCTGAATTACTCAAACACGATGGCTTGGTTACTTTGATTGAAAACACCGGAGTCCAGTTCATGGACTTCGGTTTTGACATCAACGCTCCCACTTTGGGCAGCAAGAAGCTGGGCACCTTGAACCATTCTTTCTTCAGCACGAACGGCCAGAACTGGCGTTTCCTGTTTGAAGGCTTGCAGTTTGGCCAGGAACAAACCCTGTTCCATCAGCCTGAAGGCGAGGTTGGGGTGTACCAGGGTGGCGGTCGCAATGATCAGGAATGCGATGTCTCTCTGAGCCGCACCCTGGATCTGTTCGATGGCCTGTGGCTGCCCGTGCCCTATGTGCGCTTTGTGGCACCGCATCGCTTTGACCATGGCCCGGCCAGCTGGAGCCGTCTGCGCGTCGTGCGTCTGGAAACGCCCGATCGCGACGGCAATACACACCGTATTACGGTTGCCTGCGATACCAGCGTGGTGGACCTGACCGAGGGTGCGGCCTACCTGGCCCCCTTGCGTGAAGACATCAATGCCGGGGCCTTGTTCCGCATTGCCTGCGACAGCGCCCATATGGACTGGTTCCTGAACCGCGACTGGGTGCAGGAATGGTTGCTGGAAGTCTATAAAGACAACGTCAACAAAACGCGCAATATCGACTTTGGCGAAGACGTGAACGCCTTGCGTTCGGCCCAGCTGCATTTCCTGAATTTGCTCAGCCTGTTCGCACCACCGCATGAGTGTGTGGATGGTCGCTCTGAAGCCTGGGTACGCCTGCCGGACATCAAGGTGCTGGCCGCCAACTGGCAAAGTGAACAGGTCATTCCTGTGGACTTGGTGCTGGACGTTGGGAACTCGCGCACTTGCGGGATTCTGATTGAAAACCACGGTCAGGACGACTCCGGCTTGCGGCAGAATTATGTGCTGCAACTGCGGGACTTGTCGCATCCGCATCAGGTGTACAGCAAGCCCTTTGAAAGTCGCGTGGAGTTTGCGCAGACGGACTTTGGCAAGAACCACTTGTCCCTGAAAAGCGGACGCCCCACCGCCTTCTCCTGGCCCACTTTAGTGCGTGTCGGGGATGAGGCCGCGCGTCTGGCTGCCCGCCGTCGCGGCACCGAGGGCACGACCGGGCTGTCCAGCCCCAAGCGCTACTTGTGGGACGAAAACGAATACAAGCACGGCTGGCGTTTCAGTCAGCAGTACGACCGCTCCGATGCAGAGCCGCGTGCCCTGGCGGCACCGTTCTCCCTGCATATCGACGAGCGTGGCGAAGCTCTGTACACCCTGGAGGAAGACGACCGTCTGCCGGTGTTCGAGCCTTTCTATTCGCGCAGCTCGGTCATGACTTTCATGCTGACTGAGGTGCTGGCCCAGGCGCTGCTGCAAATCAACAGCCCGGCCCAGCGGGTACGCCAAGGTCACTCCAACAAGCCTCGCCGCTTGAGCAATATTGTTCTGACCGTGCCGCCCGGCATGCCTTTGGTAGAACGCAGCCTGCTGGCTGAACGTCTGCGTCAGGCCATTGGTCTGTTGTGGACCAGCATGGACTGGTATCAAGGCGAAGAAGACCCTTATGGTCTGGAGCCTTCTGAATCGGGCCGCATGCCGGAGAGTCTGCGCGTACCTCTGCCCGAGTTCCGGGTGGAATGGGACGAGGCCACCAGCTCTCAGCTGGTGTACCTGTTTACCGAAATTACCCAGAACTTCGCTGGCCATGCTGACGAGTTCTTTGATGCGGTTGCCGCTCCCTACAAGGAAGATCGGGAAACACTGACGCTGGGCATTATTGATATTGGCGGCGGTACCACCGATATCGTGATCAGTGACTACACCTTGCGTCGCCCGGCAGGGGCGGGCGGTGGCAGCAACCTGACCATCTCGCCCAAACAGCGTTTCCGTGACAGCTTCCGCGTGGCCGGTGATGACATCTTGCTGGACGTCATCCAGCGCTATGTGCTGCCCGCCTTTGAAGATGCCTTGAGCCATGCCGGTGTGGAAGACACGGATGTGTTCCTGTCGCGTTTGTGCGGCAATGAAAAAGCCGATGCCGATAAAGCCGTCTTGCGTCAGCAACTGGCCTTGCAGGTCTTTGTACCGCTGGGCCTGGAGTTCCTGAAACGCTACGAAGCCTACGACCCGCATGAAGACCCGCGTGCCGTCCAGTCCTTGCCGTGGGGCGAGTTGCTGGAGTTCGAGCACTTGCAGGGCGATCAGGCCAATGCACCGCTGTCTCACGCGTCGGCAGGCTCGGCCGATGCCTTGCCACGGGTCTCCAGCAAGGTGGTTCAGTACGTGCTGGACGAGTTGCACAAGCATGCCGGTCAGCGCGTCGGTCTGGAATTGGCCAAGGTTGAACAGCCTTTTGATCTGGCCCATTTGCACCAGGGTCTGGTCAGCGGTTCTCTGAACATCAACGATCCCTTGCGCGCCTTCTGCGAAGTGCTGAATTACTACGATTGCGACATTGTGCTGATGGCTGGCCGTCCTTCGCGTCTGCCGGGCGTACAAGCCTATGTGCGCTCGCAAATGCCGGTATCGCCTGCGCGCTTGCTGCCTTTGCACAATTACCGCACGGGCAGCTGGTATCCCTTCCATACCAATGGTCGGATCGACGATCCCAAGAGCACGGCCTCAGTGGGCGCCATGCTGTGCCTGCTTTGCTACAACATGAATATTGACCAGTTCAATTTCAAAGTATCGAATCTGCGCCCGCGTTCCACCCTGCGTCACATCGGGATTATTGACTCCAATAATCAGATCAAGGATCAGGACATTGTCTACAAGGACGTGCTCCAGATGGACCCCGATACCCGCGAGGAAATGGTGACGCTGGAAAGCGTCAGCAGTGAAGACTCCGATGGCTACCATCTGCTCATGCAGGGCAGCTATCTGCGCCTGGGTTATCGACAACTGGATGTAGAGCGCTGGCCCGCCTCGCCCTTGTATTACCTGCACCTGAACGAGAAGGTGCGTCGCCAGATGGCCGATGCGCCCGACGATGATGGCCAGCTGCCATCCATGGAAGTGACCTTGATGGTGGACAAGGCGTCCCAAGGTGGGCAAGGACGCCGTTTGATCAGCGATCGTCTGAAGATCAAGAACTCGGCACCCCGAGACTTCAAACTGAGTGGCGTGTCCAAAGGGGCCGTCCGTATCCAGCTCAACACCATGCTGGAAGCAGGCCTGGGTGATTCTCCATATTGGCTCGATAGCGGGAGCGTAGTGCTCAAATGATGGACATGACGACCTTACAGCAGGATTTGTGCCAGGACTGGCAGAACGTATACCAAGGTGCCGGACAGGCCATTGACTGGGTGATGCAGGCTCGCGGTTCATCGCAGCGCCTGAACGCGCAGGCCGATAGTCTGGTGCTGGAACTGCGCCGTGCCCGCAATACCGCCCGCAGTCTGGGCTTGGTCTCGGGCCGCCCCATGACGATTGGTTTTTTTGGCCTGTCGCAGGCGGGCAAGTCTTACCTGATTTCCAGTCTTGCCGCCGGTGGCAATGGCCGTCTGGAAACCAATTACGGCGGGGAAACCATCGACTTCCTGCGCCATGTGAACCCGCCAGGGGGCGGCAAGGAAGCCACGGGTCTGGTGACGCGCTTTAGCCGCAATGCCACCGCAGGCCCGGATGCCTATCCCGTCGAACTGCAGATTTTCTCTGAAGTCGATATGGTGAAAATCCTGGTCAATAGTTACTTCAATGACTTTGACAAGGAACAGATCGGCTACACCTTTGCCGCAGACCGCATCAAGGCCTTGATCGAATCGCTCAAGAGCCGTGCCGGTGCGAACGATGCCGGCTTGAGCGCTGATGATGCCGTGTCCCTGTGGGACTACGTGCGCAGCAGCTTTGGCAATACCACTCGTTTGCTGGACAGCACTTACTGGCCGGAGGTCATCAATCTGGCCCCCGCCTTGCGTCTGGAAGACCGGGCACAGCTGTTCTCCATCTTGTGGGGCGAGCAGGCTGAGCTGAGCGAGCTTTATATCGGCCTGGCCAAAGTGCTGCAGGCTCTGGGGCATCCCAGCAAGGTCTACGCACCGCTGACGGCGCTGATCCGTCGCGAAGGCGATGGCTTTGTGCAGCAAGACAGCATCATGAACGTGGACGTGCTCGAATCGCTGGGCAGTGCCACCGAGAAAAGCCTGAGCGTCTTGCCCGTGCGCGAGCAGGACGGCCAGCCCGTTGTGGCCGCCCAGGCGGTGGAAGTGCCTTTGGCCCACCTGGCGGCGCTGACGGTGGAACTGACCTTCCCCCTGATTGGTGAAACCCAGGGCGGCGGCGTGGACAAGGTGGATCTGCTGGACTTCCCCGGTTACCGCGGTCGCTTGAATATTCGCTCCGTGCAGGATGCCGGTGCCGCTTCGGAAAGCAGCGGTGGCAACCCCGCTTCGCAACTGATTCTGCGCGGCAAGGTGGCTTATCTGTTTGAACGCTATACCGACCAGCAGGAAATGAATGGCCTGGTCATGTGTACCGCTTCGGACAAGCAAAGCGATGTGAAAGACGTAGAGCCCGTGCTGACACGCTGGGTCCATCGCACTCAAGGTGCCACGCCTCAGGAACGTCAGAACCGTAAAGTGGGCCTGATGTGGGCCATCACCATGTTCGACAAGCGTATCGGCGCCTCCCTGATTCAGGACGACGCCCAGGTGCGCGATAGCTGGGACGGCTTGATGAAGATGAGCTTCAAGGAGCGTTTCGGCCACTGCGAATGGTTGCAGCAATGGCGTCCGGACCAGCCCTTCTCCAACACCTTCCTGGTGCGCAAGCCTGGCATGCCCACCCCCTTTATTGATCTGGACACTGAAAGCCGGGAGCTATCCATTACGGCATCCGTGGCCGAGAAAATGGGGCGCATGCGTGGCAGCTTTATCGAAAACCCGCTACTGGCACAGCAATTAAGTGATCCGGCCGAAGCCTGGGACGCCATGCTGGCTTTGAATGATGGCGGCATGCAGCGTTTGCGTGCGTATGTGGCCCAGATTGGTGGTCTGGACTTCAAACTGATGCGCTTGCAGGAACAGTTCCGTAGCTTGCATGACAGCCTGGTCAAGAAGTCCCTGCATTCCTGGTACAGCCAGGACGGCGACCAGCAATCGGTGGTCAAGGAAGCCTTGGCCAAACAGTTCCGGCAGGAACTGCCTGCTTACCGCGCCATTGTGGGCGAGCTGCTGGCTGCGCTGCACCTGCCACAAGATACCTTGCGTGATCTGTTCCTGAGCCTGGGCTCCAGCAAATCCGAACCGGACGAGCCGGGCGTTCTGACGCAAGAGCAGCCCTTCGAGCAGCAGTACGCCGATCTGGTGTACCGCAGTTGGGTCAGTCAGTTGCGCGAGCTGCCCGCCGGCCGTACCAATCAGAACGTGCTGCGCATGCCGGTGGATTTGCTCTCCAGTCTGGTTGAAGAGCTGATTGTGGCCTCGGACCGTTGGGCCTTGCGCGACAAGTTGCTGGCTGTGCTGACCAAGCGCCGTCAAAGCGGCGTGCGTCGCGAGCGTCTGGCCGATCGCCAGGTCTGCAATGTGGCCATGACGATCAGCGAGTTTGTGACCTGGTTCTACCTGAAAGGCGGGAGCGACGACTTCTTCAAGAGTCCCAAAGCCTTCGCCCAGGATGGCATGCCGGTCCTGCCGGCAGAGCCCCAGGACCACGGCGCGATTTTCTTTGAACAATGGCTGGCCGCTTTGGCCCATACCACTTTGCATAACGCCGGTTATGAAGGTGGCCGCGAACTGAGCCTGGAACAGAACCAGGCCTTGGGACGCATTCTGGAACGATTTACCGATAAGAGCGTGGCATGAAATTAAGATTTAGTTTGCAGGCTTTGGAGCCCGCGGTCCCTGGCCGTGCTCGTCTGTATGTACGGGATCTGGATGAAGAGCTGGACCTGGGCGAATACTCGATCGCCATTCAGCGCAGTCAGAACAGCTATTACTTGCACTCGGCCCAAAGCTGGGATGCGTCCTTGCGCTGGTTGCCGCAACAAGGCTGGACCGAGCATGAAGAGGGTATTGCCGTTCTGCTGAACGCTGACATTGTGGATTCGCTGCTGGCCAATGCCAGCGATGCGTATCAAATCACTTTGGCGGAGGCCAGCGGCGAAGAGCTGGGCCGCAGCCCGCTGAAGCTGGACAAGGGCATCTTGCCCTCCACAGCCGGTGGCAATGCCCAGGCCATGGAGCTGACCATGCCTGTGGCCGCCGTACCCGAAACGCCTGCTCCGGAGCCGGTTGTTGAAACGCCTCCGGTGGTGGAAACGGTGGCTCCTCCACCGCCAGAACCCGTCAAGGAAGAAACACCTGCGCCCAAGGTAGAGACGACTGCTCCTGTTGCGCCTCCTGCCAAGAAAGGCGGTATGGGCAAATGGATTGTCTTGCTTGTTCTGTTGTTGATTGTGGCAGGGGCAGCAGGTTACTGGTTCTACAGCCAATCTGCCAAGGACGACAGCCCGGCCGCCCCCGATGCGCCAGAGTCCAGGCCTGCGGTCGTGGAAACAGACAACTGCACCATGGACAAGCTGGCAGACCGTCCTGGCCTGCAATTTGTGCAAGAGTGCGTCAAGGAAAGCAAAACCTCCGAACAATGGCTGGCCGTGATTGAGGAAGCCAAAAAGGCGGAACAGTGTGACGTGGCCCAGCGCTTGTACGTGAACAAGGCACAGTCCGGTGATGTGAAAATCGCCATGGCTTACGCCCGTGAATACGATCCCAAGGATCACCAGGCCAATGCCTGCTTTAGCAAGCCCAATCCCGCTACGGCTGCGTACTGGTACGAAACCGTCTTGCTGTCCGAGCCTGATAACGCGCAAGCCAAGGCCCGCTTCCAGGAGTTGAGTCAATGATGATACGTCCCCTTGTTCGATTCAGTTTGCTTGGTGCTCTCCTGTTGGGCGCAAGCCAGGCACAGGCCGCGGCTCCCTTGCTGCAAGAGGGCAAGAAGACGCTGTATCAACGTGTTCTGACCACGCCGTCCTGCCGTCTGTTTTCTTCGGAAACGGATCAGCAGGGCAAGCCGGTGCCTGCGTTCAGCCGCTTTTATATTTACCAGCGCAAAGAGCAGGGCGGGGCAGAGCGCGTGCAAGTTGGCCCGGATAGCCAGGGCAAGACCGTAGGCTGGCTGGACAAGGCCTGCACGGTGGACTGGAAAATGCAGTTGACCCTGGCCTTCACCAACCCGGCCAACCGCGATCGCATGCTGTTTTTCAAGGATCGCGCCTTGCTGGAAAAAGTGCTGGACACGCCAGACCCGGCCACCTTGGTGGCCCCTATGCGTCAGGCTTTGCGTAAAGACGCGCAAACAGAGGGCGTATTGGCGCAAGAGCCCGAGTACTTTGTGGATGTGCAGGAACAGTTCTACCTCTTGCCCGTCTTGAGCGGCGAAGAAGTCATGACTGAAAACGGCTTTCGTACCCGTTTGCTGAATGTGGCGTCCGTCACCAAGCACACGGCAGACCAGAAAGAGCCGGAAGCCGCCAAGCAAGAGCCTGAGCAGGCTCAGGATCAGGATACCGCCCAACGTACGTCCCAGATCAAGGGCTTTAGTGCGGCCGTGGTCTTTGTGATTGACTCCACCATCTCCATGGACCCGTACATTGATCGCACTCGCGAGGCCGTGCGCAAGGTCTATGCCAAGGTGGAAGAGCAGGGCTTGTCCGAACAGGTCAAGTTTGGCCTGATCGCGTTTCGCTCCAATATGGAAGCCGCGCCGGGCATCGAGTATTTGACGCATGTGTATGCGGACCCCAATACCGTGACCAGCAGCGAAGACTTCCTGTCCAAAGTGTCGGGCTTGAAGCAAGCCAAGGTCTCTACCGTTGCTTACGACGAAGATGCTTACGCGGGCGTGCTGGAAGCCTTGGACAAGGTGAACTGGAACAATTTTGGCGCGCGTTATGTGGTGCTGATTACGGATGCCGGGGCGCTGGAAGGCAATAACAAGTACTCCTCGACCGGACTGGATGCACCGCAACTGCGCATCGAAGCCGCCAAGCCCGGTGTGGCGATCTACACCCTGCATTTGAAGACACCATCGGGCAAGAACAACCACGCCAAGGCCGAAGACCAATACCGCGAGCTATCCACTTACGGTGGCACACAAACTTCGCTGTACTACCCGGTTAATGCCGGTGACGTGAACCAGTTTGGCAAGATGGTCGATAACCTGGCGACCGCACTGACCGAGCAGGTCAAAGTGGCCTACCAGGGTGGGGATGCGATTGGCAGTGCAGCCCGTGCCCAGGAGACCGGCGACACCACCACCGACCAGATGCTGACCGACGCCGAGCTGATCGGCCATGCCATGCGCCTGGCTTATTTGGGCAAAACCACGGGCACCACCGCGCCTGAAGTGTTCCATGCCTGGATCAGCGACCGTGATCTGGTGCGCCAGAACATCCCGACAACCGATGTGCGTGTCCTGCTGACCAAAGCTCAGTTGAGTGACTTGAGCGATGTGGTCAAACAGATTCTGGATGCAGCCAACGAAGGCATGATCTCGCCTACCGATATGTTCAACCGCTTGCGTTCCGTGGCAGCGGCCATGGGGGCGGACCCCAGCACCCTGAAACAGGAAAAGGGCACCAAGCTGGCCGAACTGGGCCTGATGAGCGAGTACCTGGAAGACCTGCCTTACCAGAGCGCGGTACTGACCTTGGATGAAGATACCTGGACCAGTTGGGATGCCTTGAGCCAGGAAAAATTCATTCGTGACCTGAGCACCAAGCTGCGCTACTACGAGCGCTACAACGCCGATGCGGATCGCTGGGTGTCGCTGGCTGAAGGCGCCGATGCACGTGATGACGTTTATCCCGTGCCTTTGGAGATGATGCCCTGACATGCTCCGCATTCAGCAGCTAGAGGTCTCCCGGGGGCAAGGCCCCCACGCTTTTCGTGTGCAACTGCCCGAGCTTGCTCTGGACGCGGGGCAGATTGTGGCCGTGACCGGCGTGAGCGGTTGCGGTAAAAGCACCTTGCTGGAAACCTTGGGGCTGCTTTTGCGACCCACTCAGGCTCAGGTCTTTACTTTGGGTAAAGAGGCCAAGGACATCAATGCCTTGTATGCCAGCGGGCGCGAGTCTGAATTGGCCCAATGGCGGGCCAGGAACCTGGGCTTTGTGCTGCAGAACGGCGGCTTGCTGCCGTATCTTTCGGTTTGGGAAAACATGGTTTTGCCGCGCCGCTTGCTGGGCTTGCCGATCAAGGCAGACCATCTGGACGCAGCCATTGCTACCCTGAAGCTGGAACGACTACTGAATCTGTACCCCTCGGCCTTGTCCATTGGGGAACGACAGCGCGTGGCCTTTTCTCGCGCCATTGCTCACGCCCCTGGTCTGGTGCTGGCAGATGAACCTACCGCTGCTCTGGACCCCGAAACGGCTCACAATGTGTTCCAGCTGTTTTTCAGTCTGGCCAAGGAGCTGGATCTGGCGGTCTTGCTGGTCTCGCACGATTGGGACAGCTTGAGCCAGTTCGCCATTCCGCGTTTGCAAGCCAAGCTGGAACCGGGTTTGAGTATTTTTGTTCCCGAGGTTGCCGCCCCATGTTTGTGAACGTCTTTCGTCTGGCCTGGGCCGACTTGCGTTTTGACTGGCGCATTTCTTTTTGCATGGTGGCGGCCATGGTAGCCGTGGTGGCTCCCTTGCTGCTGCTCTTTGGTTTGAAGCACGGTGTGGTCACCCAGTTGCAGCAGGAGTTGCTGCAAGATCCACGCAACCTGGAAGTGAAGATGTTGAGCAGCGGCAGCTTTGACCAGGCCTGGCTGAACAAGCTGCGTCAAATGCCCGGCGTGGGCTATGCCATTGGCATGACACGCTCCTTGAATACTCAGGCAGATTTGCGTCTAGACCGACGCCGTTTTCTCGAAAACGTCGAAGTACTGGCCAGCGCACAGGGCGATCCCTTGTTGCAAAATCAGGCCCGTGACTTATCTCCCAATGAAATCATCCTCACTCAGGAAGCCGCCCGTCGCTTGAACTGGACAGCGGGCGAGTCCGTGTATTTGCGCCTGAGCCGCCGTCTGGACGGACAGCTGGAGCAGGGCAATAAAGCCATGACCGTGGTGGATGTGCTGGCGGAACACCGCTATTCGCGTCCCGCCGTGTTCGTGGCCCCTGAAACCTTGCTGGCTCTGGAATACGCCCGCGATGGTTTTCAAATCCCCGATTTTTCCCTGCTGACCGGCAAGCCTTTGGCCGCCGATATGCCCGTGCTCTACGCCCGCGCCCGTGTCTATGCCAGCACGATTGATCAGGTTGGCGAGGTGGCAAAAGGACTGGAGCAGCAAGGCATTCCGGTCGCCAGTCGCTATGCCGATATTGAGAATGTGCGCGCCATCAACCGGGTGCTGAGCCTGATCTTCGGTGTGATTGCCCTGACCGCTATCGTGGGCTGCGCGGCCTCTTTGGGCGGGGCATTTTTGGCGAACGTGGACCGCAAGCGCAAAGATCTGGCGGTCCTGCGTTTGCTGGGTATTGATAGCTGTGGAGTCATCCGCTATGTGCTGATTCAGGCCATTTTGCTAAGCCTGATCGCCTATGCCTTGGGACTGGGCCTGTATGGCCTGGGCAGCACCTTATTCAATCAACTACTGGTGGGAGATGGCCTGCAGACGGACTTCGTGTGTCGCATTACCGTAGCCCATGCCCTGTACGCCTTATTGATGGTGGCAGGGTTGGCGTGTGTGGTGGCGGCGATCGGAGCCTGGCGGGCCGTTCGTGTTCAACCTGCGGAGAGTTTGCGTGAAATTTAAACCTTTGTTCAGTGCAGCCAGCTTGCTGCTGGGTTTCAGCGCTGTGGCGCAGGCAGCGCCCTGGGACGAGAAGTACTACAACCCCAAGCCAGCTGAAGGGGATGTGGTTCTGCCCATGCCTTGCGAAGGCGCCATGGTATTTCGTCGCGTGGCCGTGCCCGTGGCTGGACCTTTGGACGATATGCGAGTGGTGGTGGGACAGGAAGCCGAGGAATGGGGCTATATCGAACACAAGCGCCCCGAGTTCATTGCAGGCAGCTTTACCGATAGCAAGGCGGGTTCGTCGCGCTACTACTTGATGGCCAAGTACGAACTGAACAAGTTGCAGTACCAGGCCTTGACCGAGGCCACTTGCCCTACGCCCAAGAACAACTTGGTGGTGCCGCAGACCGACATCAGCTGGATGGATGCGGTGCATTTCTCCGATCTGTACAACCAGTGGTTGCGCGAGAACGCCGCCGACAAGCTGCCCAAGGAGGATGGTTTGGCCGGTTTTGTGCGTCTGCCTACCGAAATTGAATGGGAATATGCCGCCCGCGGCGGCTCAGCCTTGTCCTCGGCCGAGTTCCGTGATGTGCGTTACCCCATGCCCGAAGGCATGAATGACTACGAATGGTATGCCGGTGCCCAGTCCTCCAATGGGGCGGTTCAGTTGATGGGACGGCTCAAGCCCAACCCGCTGGGCCTGCATGACATGCTGGGCAATGTAGACGAGATCATTCTGGAGTCTTTCCGCCTGAACAAGCTGGATCGTCAGCACGGACAGGCCGGTGGCTTTGTGGTGCGTGGCGGCAATTTCCTGTCCAAGCCCGAAGCACTGCGTTCTTCGGCTCGTAAAGAGCTGGCGTACTACGGACCTAAAGGACCAACAAAAGCCAAAACAACCGGCATGCGTCTGGCCCTGGTGTCGATTGCCCTGACTTCGCGCGAGCGTGTGCAGGCGATTGAAAAGAGCTGGCAAGCCCTGGGCACCGAGCAAGGCACGGTGAATCCGAATGAGCCAGCCGAAGAGTCCGCGGTGCAGCGCCTGGGCTCCTTAGCCAGTACGCTGGAAGACGACAAGCTCAAAGCCCAGTTGAAGCAGTTGGAAGGGGATTTGCGAGCGGCCAATCTGCGTCAGGAAGAGATGCGTGACCAAGCCATTCGCGCCAATCTGGAGCTGGGCTCGTTCCTGTGCACCAAGCTGAAAGACGATGTGCTCTTCGTAGAATTGCTGCACCGAAATTACGATGCCTTGTGTGAAGCCGATACGGACGACAAGCAATGTGCCAGCCGCAAGGTGAAGTTGGACGAACAGGAAGACCGTGTTGCCAAATTGGCCCGCTATTATGCGAGCAATTTGATTGACGCCTCGTCCTTGTATGGCCTGAATTTGCTGGAAAAACAGGTGCCGGTAGAGCGCCAGATGATGGAACAAAACAAGAGCCTCAGTGCCCTGAAACCCTACCTGGAAGTGCATTGGAAAAATCAGAAGGACTATCTGAAAACAGATGCCATTGATATCAATGCCTGGAAAAACAGTTGTAAATCCGTGCCCAACTCGTGAATCACGAGTCAATAAAAACAGACGTACTTCAAATGGAAGAGGAAGTTATGCAACACGTGCGCCGTTTTACCCCTAGAACTTTGCTGGGCAGCCTGATGCTGGGCGTGGCCTTGCTCTCGGGTTGTGCCAGTACTGGCAGTAGTTTGCTGGGCGGTACCCAGGCCGATGATCGTCTGACCAGTGGTCAGGATGCGAAATTCTTTAGCCGCTCGGGCTTTCAGGCGTGTGCTGGTGCTGCGGCAGTGGGTGTGCTGGCTTGCATGTTGTCCAACTCCAGCAATAAAGCGGCTTGCGCGATTATTGCGGGTGTGGCCGCTTGCGGTGTCGCCATGGGGACCAACTACTATCTGGACCAGCGTCGCACGGAATACGCCAATACCTCGGATCGTCTGGCCGCCATGCAGCGCGACGTAGAAGCCGATACGGCCAATATCATTGAGCGTACCAATACGGCTCAACAAGTGATTGCTGACGACAAGCGGCAGATTGCTGAAATCGAAAAGCACATGAAAGAAAAAACGATGGAGAAAAAACAGGCCGAGAAGCAATTGGCCCGTATCGATAAAAATATCGAAGTGCTCAACCGTGATCTGAAAAACATGAACGAAAAGGTCAGCCTGTACCGCGACGTGGCCGATGCTGAACGCAAGGACGGGGGCAAGAAGTCCGAAGTCCAGCGTCTGGATCGTCAAATTGATCAGATGAATGTGAAAGTGGCCGTGCTGCAGAAAGAAGTAGACGACCTGTATTCCATGCGTTCCGCCGTTACTTTGGGTTAAGGATTATGCGAGTATTTCTGCGTTGGACCCCTTTGGCAGCCAGCCTGTTGCTGGCCGGTTGTGCCACCACCATGAGCGAATGCGACCCCTCTGATCAGGACGCCGGCTTTTTCACCAAAATCAGTTGCGACACTTCGGGCGCGTATCGCCAGCATATTGATGCGCGCGAACAGGGCTTGCTGAGCGCGCAGGAAGCCAATGCGCTGTTTCATCAGGTCTACAAGGATATTCAGACCCAGCAAAGCCTGAGCAAAGCCAGTCTGGCCCAGCAGCGTCAGGCCCAGACGGCCCTGAACCGTTCCATGGGGCAGTTGGTGCGCAGTTTGCAGGCCAGCAAAGGCAAGGAAGCCGGTTTGCAGAACCAGCTCAAGGACCTGGATAAGGGCCTGAAAGACGTGAACCGCTCTACCGAAGACAATAGCCCGGCCGCGATCGCCCAGAAGCAGCAGCAATTGCAGAAGCTGCAAAAAGACGTCAGCCGCCTGCAGTCCAGTTTGGGTTACGACGAGTAAAAGCCTATGCAGCGCGTCATTCTTGATTCGGTTGGACCATCCTCGGCGTATCAGCAGCATCAGCATGCACTCACTGTGCTGAAACGCCAGGATGAACCTTTAACGCATCTGTTTTCCACCTATCAGGCTGATGGTTCCGACACCACGGCCTGGTGGACGGGCATGCAGGGCCAAGCCGTGCCCAAAAACAGCTTGTCTGCGGCACAGCAACAGGCTCTGGATGCGCGTTACCAGCAGTCGCTGGACCGGATCGAGGTTCTGAGCCGCCAGTTGCAAGAGCAGGGGGCGACGCAGGACGCGCAAGCGCTGCAAGCCTTGCTGAAAGATGTGTCGGCCAAAGGGGCGGTTTACAGCGTAGGCGGCAAGCCTTTGCTGGTCATGAGCGAGAACCCGGCGCTGTCGCCCGAGCCCTTGTTCGAGTCCTATCAGAAGCGGGTGGCGCCCCCACCGCCTGTGCCACCTGTGGTGCCTGCGGCAGCAGCCGTGGGGGCAGGGGCTGCTGCGACGACGGTGGCCACCTCCAAAGCTCGTCCGTGGCTGTGGTTCTTGTTGGCCGCTTTGCTGGCTTTATTGCTGGCGCTGTTCTTGTCGTGGTGGTTCAAGTGGCCTCCGGGCTGGTGGGACAAGGAGGTGGTGCCAGTAGAGCCGCCCGCCGTGGTCAAGCCTGATCCTGTGGTGGAAGAGCCTGTTGTCCCTCCAGCGCCACCACCCGAAGAGCCGGTGGTGCCTGTTCCTGAACCGGAACCCGAGCCAATTAAAGTAGAGCCCGTGCCCGAGCCCGTGGTGGAAGAGCCGCCTGTGCCTCCTCCTGCACCGGAGCCGCCGCCCAAGCCTGAGCCACCACCGAAACCCAAGCCTGAACCCAAACCCAAGCCGGGTCCCAAGGTGTCGTCTGATCCTAACTTTGTGTGTGCTCAGGACGAGAAGGGTGAAGTGCTCAAGCCCGAGGTCTACATCATTTTTGATTCCTCCATGTCCATGTTGCTGAGCGTCGATGCCAAGATCCAGGACGAGGAGTGGTTCTTCAGTCAGGATCTGGACGATATGGGCTCCTGGAGTGATTACGCAACCCAGCGTGCTCAAACTCTGTTCCGGGGTACGTCGCGTATCGATGCGGCGCGCAGTGCGTTCTCCAGCATGGTGGACAGTTTGCCGGCCGGACAGGATCTGCACTTGGTGACCTTTGCGCAGCAGTGTGCCGCGCCCAATTACCAGGGCCGCTTTACGACTGCCCAGCGTGGACGCTTGAAGAGTCTGATCCAGAATATCGAGGCCAAGGACAGTACCAACCTGGTGCAGTCCCTGAATCTGGCTGCCAGCCGGGTGGATGGGGTGAATCGGGATGCCTTGATCGTCTTGTTCGTGGATGGCAATGACGGTTGCGATCAGGATATTTGCGCCGTGTCGCGCAGCATTGCCCGTGCCAAGCCACGTTTGCGCATTAACGTGGTGGATATTACCGGGCAAGGTTTGTCAGCTTGCGCGGCAACGGCAACCGGCGGGGTCACGCTGGCTCCCAAGCAGTCTGGTCAGATTGCCAAAGCCCTGCGCGATGCCACAACGGACTTTGTGAAGCGCGCCGAGCAAGCCTGCAAATAAACACATAGCTTGTTGATGTGCCGTGATCAGCCTGGGTTCGCCCAGGCTGATTCGTTTCTGGACAGGCAGAAAAAGACAGGGCCACAATAAGGGCCTGATGACTATGTGTGAACTTGCCAAGAGGGCTAAGGTCCGGTTCTGTCCGCATTGACCGTAAGTGATGCCAAGTTCGCAATGAGATTTCTGTGACAGAACGGGTGGTCTGAGGCTTGGAATCGTTTTCCCCGAGACTTGGCTCCGCACTATTCAATACCGCTTTTGCGCTGAACTACGCATAGACTGTGGAAATGTCTACATCATCCTCTCGCCCTGACTCGCCCGAACGCCGCCTGCGTCGCATGAAGCGCAGCGCCTTGGCTTTGCTGGTGCTGACTATCTGCCTGTTCCTGCTAAGCCACGCCATGATGCGGCAGGGCGAGGCGGCACCTGTCGCCGGATTCTGGCCCTGGTTGCGTGCCTTTAGCGAGGCCGCCACCGTCGGTGCGCTGGCAGACTGGTTTGCCGTCGTGGCCTTGTTCCGCCACCCGTTGGGCCTGCCGTTTCCACATACTGCGATTATCCCCAACAAGAAAAACAGCCTGGGTGAAAGCCTGGGCGTCTTTGTACGCGACCACTTTCTGGATTCCGCCATGCTGCTGGAAAAGCTGCGCAGCCTGGACCCGGCCGCGCGTCTGGGGCAGTGGCTGTCGCAACCCGAGCAGAGCGAACGTGTCAGCCGTGCCTTGCAAACCGCCATGGGCGAGGCCCTGCGATTGCTGGATGAACGCAGCGTCAAACAAGCGCTGACCGATGGCGTACGTGGCTACTTGATGCGGGTGGACATGGCCAGTTCCAGTTCCCAGATTCTGGGGCTGCTGACGCGCAATGCCCGCCACCAGCGCCTGCTGGATGAAGTCTTACAGCAATTGGGTGGCTATCTGTCCAACGAGGCGGTCAAGCAGCGTGTGGCCGATGTATTGGTGCGCTACGCCCAGCGTGAATGGCCCAAGCTCCTGGCCATGGTCGGAGTAGTGACTTCGGTAGACGAGCTATCCGGCAAGATGGCGGACCGCCTGGCGCGCGCTTTGGTGGACGAAGTGCAAGCCATTTTGAGCGAACCCGAGCACCCCTTGCGCAAGGATTACGAGCAATGGGTACACGAGTATATTCAGCGCCTGGGCCAGGACCCGGACTTGATGGAGCAGGTAGAAGCCATCAAGCAGCGTTTTTTACACCATAAAGATGTGGGTGAGTACATTGATGGTGTCTGGACGGATGTGATGCGTGTTGTGCGCAATGATCTGGCCAAAGAGGATTCTTCTGTGGCGGCTCATTTGCGTCAGGTGGCGCAGGATTTGGGGACACGCTTGAATACGGATGCGACGCTGCGTGAAACCTTGAATGAACACATGCTGTCCGCAGCAGCGGGCCTGGCCGAGCAATTACGCGAAGGAGCCAAAGACCATATCTCGCGCACCGTGCGTCAATGGGATGACAGGCAACTGGTGCGCGAGCTGGAACTGACAGTAGGCACGGATCTGCAATACATACGTTTTAACGGTACGGTGGTGGGCGGCTTGGTTGGCGTAGGCCTGCACGCGATCTTGTTATTGGGGCTGGTCTGAGAGACATGAGCAGACCGGCGTTATGCGTGCGTACCAGCCGTAGCTTGCAAACGTCGAAACGTAGCGGGCATTTATTGTAGGACCCAGGTGAGCGCACGGCCTTTGTGTTGCCAGGTATCTGCGAGGGTGGGAGCAGCGAGGTCTTGTATTTTTACCGACATGCTTTTAATCAGGCAACTTTCAGCAAGGGCACAGGCTCCTCGGTGGCATTGGGGTCGGGGACATAAGTAGATCGGTTCGCCATGCCGGTATTCAGCAATTGAATCGACAGTTTCAACTCCAGAGCCTGACGACTGAGTTCGTGGACGGTCTCCCCCAGGCTGCGGGCCAGATCGGCGTTGTCGTTGGTATCGCTGTCCATGGTGGAGACAGTATCGTTAATCTGCGCCAAACCGCTGGCTTGCTCGTTGGAGGCCGTGGAGATTTCGCTGATCAGATGCGTCACGTCCGAGACAGATTGCATGATCTCGTCCATGGTGGAACCGGCCCGCTTGGCATGATGGGCGCCGGTTGCCATGCGTTTCAGGGAGTCTTCCACCAGGTGCTTGATTTCCCCGGCGGCCTGCGCGCTTTTCTGCGCCAGGCTGCGTACTTCACCGGCCACCACCGCAAAACCTTTGCCTGCTTCACCGGCACGGGCTGATTCCACGGCGGCGTTCAGCGCCAGAATATTCGTCTGAAACGCCAAGCCTTCAATAATCGACACAATATCGCCAATGCGCTCGGAGCTATTGTGGATGTCCTGCATGGTGCTGACCATGTCCTGAACCACTTCGCCTCCACGCCTTGCGGTAGACAGGCTTTGGTCGGCCAGCTGATTTGCCAGCCTGGCATTGTCCGCGGTCTGCTGCACATTCATGGTCAACTGCTCCATATTCGCGGCCGTGCGCTGCAAGGAGCCGGATTGGGCGGCGGTGCGGTGGGATAGCTGGCGGTTGCCGTCCTCAATCTGTGTGGATACATCCAGAGAAGCCTGAATGCCCTGATGCACATCGCAAGCAAGGCTCAGCAGGCTCTTGCGCATCATGTCCATGTAGAAATACAGCTGTGCAATTTCCTGGCTGCGGGTGTGTTGTGGGTTCAGGTCGATCAGCAAATTGCCCGTTGCGATTTGCTGGGCGATATGGGTGGCGCTGTGCAGGGGCTGCATCATGCGCTGGGTCACGATCCAGCCGTAGGCCAGAGTGGTCAGACTGACCACGCCCAGGGACGCCAGCCCGGCTGTCAGATAGGTGCCGGATGCGCCGCTGCCCAGTAGCAAACCGGCGCTTAGCGTCACCAGGCCGCCTGTCAGAATCCCGAAGCGCAGCAAGCTGGCGCGCAGGCTGCGGTTCAAGGGCTGGAGCAGGGTGTTCAGGGCAGAGCGCCAGCCTCTGGCTTGCAACTGGCCTTCATGCAGACGAAAGCCGCGCAATCCTTGTTGCTGGATGGAGTGGTACAGATATTCTGCTTCCTTGATTTCTTTAGGCTGGGCGCGTACCCGTACCGAGGCATAGCCGCTGACGCGGCCGTTTTCGATTAAAGGAATGACGCGGGCCTTCACCCAGTAAAAGCCGCCGTCTTTGCGGCGGTTCTTGATCAGCCCCGACCAGGATCGTTGTTGCTTGAGGGTCTGCCATAAATCCTAAAAAATTACGGCCGGCATGTGTGGGTGACGCACGATATTGTGGGGTGCCCCGATCAGCTCTTCATGGCTGTAGCCGCTAACCTCGATAAAGGCCGGATTGGCGTAAATGATGCGCCCCTTCAGGTCTGTTTTGGAGATTAAATAGGTTTTTTCGGGTACCTGTGTTTCATGAGAGGTAATGGCTTGGTTTTCACGCATGATCTGGCCCTGTTAAAGACGTAGGCGGGAAAGGACAGATCATTATGTTGCATATTGACTCAATTTTGTTACTTGGTATTTGTATTAGAGTCTAAATGTGTCAAGGTAATGACAAGCAAAATCCAGGGTTTCAGAGCAAGGTTGCCGTGGTCTACTTCCTTGATTTTATTATTAATTATTATTTTCAAGTATTCCGGGTATCAAAACCGATCCCGGAATTATTGTTTTGTCTAGCTGTCAGTTTTATCAGGATCAGCAGAGCCGCTGCCGATCCTGATTTTATGGTTTAGCGGCGAATCGCTTCCAGGCGGGCATTCGCTGTTTTGGCACTTTGAGCCTGAAAGGGCTGCGTGTTCTGGTAGGACAGTACCTGCATGGTGGGAGCCTTGCTCAACTGAGCCAAAGCAGGAGCACTTTGGTTGGAATCGACAGAGCCGGTATTCAAGGCCTTGATGGCATCGGCCAGCTCGGAGGCTTCGGAGGCCAGGTCGCTCATGGTGTTGCCCAGATCCTGTACCAGGGCGGCATTCTGCTGGGTGACCCCATCCATCTTGGCCATCGCTTCGTTGATCTGATCCAGACCGCTGGCCTGCTCGATCGACGCGGTGGAGATCTCGCCAATAATATCCGTGACACGTTTTACCGAGTCCACGACCTCACCCATGGTGGCGCCCGCGCGGGCAGCTTGTTCGGCACCCACGGCCATACGGCTTACCGAGGCATCAATCAGGTTCTTGATCTCGCCAGCAGCTTGGGAACTCTTCTGGGCCAGACTGCGCACTTCACCGGCCACCACCGCAAAGCCACGGCCAGCCTCACCGGCACGGGCCGACTCCACCGCCGCGTTCAGCGCCAGAATATTGGTCTGGAAGGCAATGCCTTCAATGACGGTGACGATATCGCCAATGCGGCGCGAGCTGTCGTGAATGCCTTGCATGGTCTGCACCACTTCATTGACCACTTCGCCGCCACGCTGAGCAATCTGCATACTGGCATCGGCCAACTGGCTGGCCTGATTGGCGTTATCGGCGTTCTGACGCACGGTTACCGTCAGCTCTTCCATACTGGCGGCGGTTTCCTGCAAGGACGCGGCCTGATCTTCGGTGCGCGATGCCAGATTGGTATTGTTGACTTCCAGAATGCGGGCCGCATGGATAGAGGCATCAATCCCGGTGCGGGCATCACTGGCAATTCCCACCAGACTCTTGCGCATCAAATCCAGACAGAAGTAGAGCTGGCCAATTTCCGAATTGCTTTCGCTGGAGTTGATGTCAATATCCAGCTGCAAGTTGCCGGTGGCAATCTGCTGGGCGATCAGGGAGGCCTGATCCAGAGGGCGGATCACACGCTGGGCAATCAGCCAGCCGTAACCCATCATCACGGCACTGGCCAGGCACAAACCACCTGTCAGCCACAAACCCGAGCCTTGAGGTACGCCCCCCGTCAGGGCGAAGTACAGGGCGGTGCCGGTCGTGGCCAAAGCCAGGGCGCCCATACGGAACAGGCTGGCACGCAAGGAATTGCTGAAAGGGCGGCGCAACTGACTCAAGGCCTTGCGCCAGCCGGTAGGCACAGCACGGCCTTCATGCAGGCGCACACCTTTGGCGCGGCCTTCATTAATGGCGGCGTACAGGCTTTCGGCCTCGTCGATCTGTTCCTGGCTGGGTTTTACGCGCACCGAGGCATAACCGGCTACGGTGCCATTTTCGTAAATGGGTACTGCCATGGCGTAGACCCAGTAAAAGCCACCGTCCTTGCGGCGGTTCTTGACCACGCCCATCCAGGGGCGCTTGCTTTGCAAGGTGTCCCAGAAATCCTGGAAGGCTTCGGGCGGCATATCGGGGTGACGCACAATATTGTGTGCCTTGCCAACCAGCTCCTCGCGGGTGAATCCGCTAATCGCAATAAAGGCCGCGTTCGCGTAGGTGATCCGACCTTTCAGGTCGGTCTTTGAAATAAGGTACTGATCGGCCCGGACACGAACCTCGTCCTGGGTAATGGGGAAATTCTTACGCATTCATCATCCTGGAGGAGAACAACAAAGGGGACGCGGGGGGCCGTCAAGCCCGCATGGGCCATGCAAAAAAGGGGCATAGGCTTCTGTCTGTCCGTGTTCGACCTGAATTGTCAGAAACCTTCTATTTTTGCGAATGGCGGAGCAGAACAAAGCGTGAAACTGTTGTCTGATCCGGCCTCTGACTGAGCGCTTGCGTGTCATTTATGGCAAACACATACACTTCAAACGCTTAACGGCTATCAAACGAATTTCTTTAGGCTTAGATGTTCATGGGTGATAATTTGATCATCTGAAAATAATGTACCCACTGTATTTTCGGATAGCGCCCCTGCCGCCCGCCGGAGCAGAGCGGGCCTCGCTTATAATCCGCCAGACGCGCGCTGGCGCGATTCAGAAGGAGAATATGTGATCGATACGCAGGAACCTGTAGTCAGTGCTGAACTGGTGGCTGTTTTAGTGGCTGTCACCGATGGCGAGCCTCGTGTCTTGACCACGGACGCCGGCCAAGCCTTGCCCGCCGGGCCGTTTCAGCACACGCACCGTTCTTTGCAAACGGGGCTGCGCGATTGGGTGGAAACCCAAACCCATCACCCGGTGGGGTATGTGGAGCAGCTGTATACCTTTGCAGACAGGGACCGTTTTGACGCGCAGGGCACGCGTATTGTGTCGGTCAGCTATGTCGGGCTGACGCGTGAAGTGGGCCAGCCGGATGTAGCCCAGGTGATCTGGCAGGACTGCTACCGCTACTTCCCGTGGGAAGATCGACGCGATGGTGCACCGGACATTATTCAGAAAACCATCGTGCCTGCCTTGCTGGACTGGTGCGAGCAGGACGAATCCTTGCGGGCCTTGCGCCGCCAGCGTGTCAATTACAGCTTTGGCCTGGAAGGGGCGATCTGGAACGAGGACTTTGTTTTGCAGCGTTACGAACTGCTGTACGAAGCGGGCTTGTTGCCCGAGTCCTGTCGCCGTCGCCAGCGTGAACAGCAAGAGCTGGGCAAGCATTACGAGCTGGGTCTGGGCATGCGTCACGATCATCGCCGTATTCTGGCCACAGGTCTGGCGCGTCTACGCGCCAAAATCAAATATCGCCCTGTGGTGTTTGAACTGATGCCGCCAGAATTCACCTTGCTGCAATTGCAGCAGGCCGTGGAAGCCCTGGCAGGGCGGGGACTGCATAAGCAGAACTTTCGCCGTTTGATTGAACAGCAAGCCCTGGTGGAAGAAACCGGCGCCATGAGTGTGGGTGGTTCAGGCCGACCCGCCAAATTGTTTCGCTTTCGTGGAGACGTTTTGTTTGAACGGGCCATCTCGGGCAGTAAATTGCCGCTGGCGAAACAAGCGCGTTAAAAAGCGGGCCTATGGCTTGACAGTGCTTATGCTCAGGAATAGCATAAATGCACCGTGCCATTAGGCCTTATTTTTAGCGATTTAAATACTCATAATGAGCATAATTAATGCCCCCGAGCCGACAGCGCAAGCTGCAGAGACACGAGCTCACCGTATTCCTTCCTTGCCCGACGTCATCCTGGAACCCTTGGTGCGCGCCACCTTGCAAGAAGACTTGGGTCGCGCTGGTGATCTGACGACGGACTCCATCGTTCCCGCAGCAACGCGCACGCAAATGCGCCTGGTGGCCCGCGAGGATGGTGTGTTGGCTGGCCTGGATCTGGCTCGTCTGGCCTTTACCTTGCTGGACCCTACGTTGCGCTTTGAGGCTCAACTGCAAGATGGCGATGTCCTGACTCCGGGGGCGCAGATTGCGGTCATTAGTGGCTCGGCCCGTTCCATGCTGACGGCAGAGCGCTGCGCCTTGAATTTCCTGGGGCATTTAAGTGGCGTGGCATCGGCTACTGCCTCCATTGCCCGCGCGATTGCGCCTTACGGCACTAAAGTCACTTGCACCCGTAAAACCATGCCCGGCCTGCGCGCTGTGCAGAAATACGCAGTTCGAGTCGGGGGCGGCAGCAACCATCGCTTTGGTCTGGATGACGCGGTACTGATCAAAGACAATCACATTGCCGTTGCCGGGGGCGTCAAAGCCGCCGTGGAAGCAGCTCGTGCTTATATTGGCCATCTGGTTTGCATTGAGGTGGAAGTCGATACCCTGGAGCAGCTGGATGAAGTGCTGGAACTGGGTGTGGACAGCATTCTTCTGGACAATATGGACACCGCAACCTTGACCGAGGCCGTGGCCCGCGTCGCAGGCCGAGCCAAAACAGAAGCCTCTGGTCGTATCACTCCGGAAACAGCCGTAGAAATAGCCCGTTGCGGTGTAGACCGAATCGCAGTGGGCTGGATTACGCACAGTGCCCGTGTGCTGGATATTGGTCTGGATGCTTGAGTAGAGAAACGTGTTAGCTGTCATGGCGGGTTTTCAGGTGGGGAAGCGGGCGGCTGCAGCCACCTTGCTGGGAATGGTGGCGCTAGGCTTGGGTAATCCAGCGGCGCAGGCAAGGGAGGTGGCAGTCGAGCAGGCTGTGACATATCCCCTCAAGCCGATTACCGTGATCGTCACCTTTCCGCCTGGCGGCGGGACCGACTTGCTGGCCCGCAAACTGGGCCCCAGGCTGGAAAGAGCGCTGGGCCAACCCGTTATTATCGACAACCGACCTGGTGCCAGCGGCAATATTGGTGCGCGGGCGGTAGCTTATGCCCGCGCTGACGGCTACACCTTGCTGATGGCCAATAGCTCTTTTGCCATCAATCCTGGCGTATTTCGTAACCTGGGCTTCAAACCCAAAGAAGACTTTGCGCCGATTGCGAATATAGGATTTGTGCCCTCCGTGATCGTGACCGGACACGGGTCGGATATTCAGAATCTGGAACAAGTTCTGGAGCAGCAGTCCGAACCGGCCTTGGCTTATGCGTCCTGCGGAAATGGCACTCCTCAGCATCTGGCCGGAGAGATGCTCTATGACTTGCGAGGCACGGCCTTGCTGCATATCCCGTATCGCGGCTGCGGCCCCGCTTTGAACGATGTGGTCGCGGGCCAGGTGCCTTTAGGCATTGTGACCTTGTCCAGCGCGGCTACCTTGATCGAGTCAGGACACTTGCGCGCCTTGGCCGTCACCTCTGCCCAACGCAGCCCCGTTCTGCCTAAAGTGCCAACCGTGGCTGAAGTCAGTCATAGTGATTTCGAGCTGGACCAATGGCACGGCCTGTTGGCTCCGTCTCACACGCCTGAACACATTATCAATACGCTGAACCGCGTCGTGCAAAAAGCCCTGACGGACCCGGCCATGCAATCGCAATTGCTGGCATTGGGTTATACGCCGCAAGAAGGCAATGAATCAGCACAAGCCAGTGGCTTCAAGGCCATGATCTGGAACGACATCGACCGATTTGGGGCCTTGGCTTACAAGATTGGTTTGCAGGTGGATTAGGGCGGGTAGGGCCCTGCTTTGCGGGCTCGTTGACTCCTGGAACGCAAGCGACAGGTTTTCCTCTGATGGTGTTCCGGCACCCGCAGGCATCAGATCATGCGGCAATATGCCCAGTTTCTATATGAA
This sequence comes from Alcaligenes sp. 13f, assembly GCF_020496585.1. Taxonomy (NCBI): domain Bacteria; kingdom Pseudomonadati; phylum Pseudomonadota; class Betaproteobacteria; order Burkholderiales; family Alcaligenaceae; genus Alcaligenes; species Alcaligenes sp. 13f. Next base: position 45,009 of record NZ_JAHKKC010000014.1, on the reverse strand, counting down.
TCTTATTGGTCCCTCAGACAGTTTGAGGCCCAGGCAGCGGTTTGGGCTTACCTGGGCCAATATCTATAGAGAGGCGAGGGGCCGATAACTGAGCTTGTGTTTGTCTGACAGTTGGTCAGTCGATTGTGAACTGACAGACAAGCCCAGCTTCTATTTAGAAGAAGCTGTCTTCACTGGGCGCCTCAGGAACAGGCTGGGTCGCAAACCAGTGTTTTTCCAGTAGCAGGGTGTGCGTCAAACCATCCTTGCTGCAGTTGGAATCGATCTCGATCTGGCCGCGCTGGCTGCCGCCCGCATTGAAATTATCGGCCTCTACTTCGGCAGCGGCGATATAAGCCTGCAGGTTCAGATCAGGCTGACCACGATCCAGAACAAACTGACGAATCGCTTCAGTGCCTAACTCATTAAGGGTGTAGGTGTAGTTCATGGCGTGCTCCTGATTATTAACCTTGATAATACGGGACCATATGCCTGAATCCTAGCACGCTGAGGGGCTCTGTCGGATAGCAAAGCGTTACGGGTTTTCGCGATAGAAAACGAAACGTGCTTGCGGTCGATGTGAGGCCAATAAAAAAGCAGCCATGCGCGAATCTGCACATGGCTGCTCTATATAGAGCCTGTTTCTTGAGCTTGCTTAGAAGCTGCCGAAAATCGTACCCAGCGTAATCACGGTGATCAGCGCAAAGATAGGAGCAGCCATTGTCACCATGGCGATATTGCCATAGGACTGACGATGGTTCAGCTTGCAGATGGACAGCAAGGTAATGATCGCGCCGCAATGGGGCAGGGTATCCAGACCGCCCGCTGCCATCACTGCCACTCGGTGCAGCAGTTCAGGGCTGATGCCAGCTTGATGAGCCATCGCCAAATAATCCGAACCCAACGTCTGCAAGGCAATACTCAAACCGCCTGAAGACGAGCCTGTAATCCCGGCCAATGTCGTCATGGCGACTGCTTCCGAGATCAGTGGATTGCCAGGAGCCACGTTCAACACAAAGTCCCGAATAATCGCAAAGCCTGCCAGGCTGGCAATCACCGCGCCGTAACCAACTTCAGAGGCGGTATTGAACAAAGGCAGCATGAAACCAAATACGCCTTTATTGATGCTCTCGCGCAGACTCTTCCAGTGACCCAAGCGGCTGATGATCAGCACCAGGTTCGCGGTAATCAAGGCAATAATCAGCGCCCACAGACCCGTAATCTTGGCAGGATCAACCTGAGGAAAGCGCTCGGCCATGAACTCGAAGTTCGTGCCGGGGAAAATCCCATAAGTGAACAAGGCATTGACGCCAATCACCAGAATCAGCGGCAAGATAGCCAGGAAGATAGGCATGGGTTTCTGACCATGCGTACTGTGATCGTCGCTGGCCTCAAAATGATCCTGACCGTGGTCGCCATAGCCTTCGCCATTCGCAATAGCTTTGCGCGCACGCGACTGCAGCCACCACAAGCCGCCCAAAGCCATGATCAAACCACCAATAATCCCCAGCCCAGGTGCAGCAAACACGTTAGTGCCGTAGTAAGGAATAGGAATCGCGTTCTGAATGGCAGGCGTGCCAGGCAGAGCAGTCATGGTGAAGGTAAAGGAACCCAGTGCAATTGCCGCAGGAATCAGACGCTTGGGGATACCCGCTGCGCGAAACAGATCCTTGGCAATCGGATAAATGGCAAAGGCCACCACGAACAAGGACACACCACCATAAGTCAGTACGCCGCACACCATCACAATGGTGGCAATAGCATGACGATGCCCCAGCTTGCGCGTAATCCACTGAGCAATCGCCTGAGCCGCTCCGGAGTCCGCCATCAACTGACCAAACAAGGCACCTAACAAGAAGATGGGCAAGAACTGAAGCACATAGCCGCTAAGTGCGCTCATGAAGGTGGAAGTGTAGATGGGCAACAAAAACCCGGAGTCCCCCGAGAGCAGCACAGCCAGAGCGGCCATCAAGGGAGCCAGCAACAGAACCGTCACCCCCCGATAAGCGAAGAACATCAGCAGCAAAAGCGAGACAACAATAGCAAGCGTACTGGCCATAAACAAAGTTCCTGTGGAAAGTCCGGATCACGGACGTCAGTCAATTAACAAGGACGGATCAAACGCCAAGCAGGCAGTGTAGCAATAGGGGATGACAAACAGGCTTGATAGGGCGCAAGGGGGAGGAGTAGCAGGGAATGGCTAGCGTGTTTACTTTTTGTATCATTTGATTGAGTGGCCGGAACCGGCATTGAAGAAGGGAAGCTCAATGAATACAAGGGCTTAGCGTTTTCATAGGAGAGAATCGTCAAAAAGATGAAAAAAGATCGAGATAAGTGCTTGCTAAAAGACGAAACCTTGCTATAATTTCTTCTTCGGCGCATTAGCTCAGCAGGTTAGAGCGACGGAATCATAATCCGCAGGTCCCCTGTTCGAATCAGGGATGCGCCACCAAGATAAGGAAAACGGCCCACAGCAATGTGGGCCGTTTTTTATTGTTTGTTTAAAACCACCCCATGGGTGGTTTTTTTGTGGGTTGGGATAGATAGGGGGGGACAGTTATTCGTCTACTTCTCTTTGTTCTTGGCGATATACTTTAGGGCTGTTGTCTGAGGGTAGGTATTGGTACCTGAATAAATTTTATTGAAGCTATGTTGATATGTGAAGAGATAGATCTCTGATGTGATGCTGGGTATGAGTTTTTTTGGTTACTGATTGTGTAGGTAAATATACTTAACGTTGGGTTATTTTATTTGGTGAGATATGTGGAGTGAGCTGAGTAACGTCCCGCCGGTAGTACCGCTACTTGTTGTTGAGGTTATTGGAAAATCAAAAGACTCTCAAGACGCCTATGATAGATTAAAAAAATTATGGCCTGAGCTGCATGCTCAGAGTTGTTTTTATTGGGAGAATTTTCCATTTAATCAGACTGTGGTGGGTAAACCAACAGAGTTGAGTATATATTTGGATGGGGGGTTGAATTTATTTGATTCTAGAGTTGGTTGTTCGGATATTGATTGCCGTTTAAAAGCAGCAAGGAATTTATCCCGTAGTCTTGCTTTAATTGGCGACTCTGTTTGGCTTACGGATTATTTAACGGAGAAATTTTTAGAGAAATACAAAAGAGTTTCTGATGATAAGTTATTCGGAATTTTGAATGATGCTCTTGTTCTGGCGGAGTTGTTTCCATTAATAGCGTCGGGTGTTATAAAATTTCGATCTCCTCTAAAAAGTTTCTGTAAATCTTGCTGTATGGAGTTTGAGAATGAAGTGGAGAAAATGGTGAAAGATACGTTGACAGAATATTCTTCTGATTTTGATGTTGAGAGAATACGTGACGACGCTTATATACTCCATACGGGGGCTGTATATAATCCATCATTGGTTTTGGGTGTTTACCCGAGTAAAAACAGGGTCGGTGGACGGCGTACGCCTACTGTAGAAGAGACAAAACAAGAGGTTATATATACTGCAATTCGATCTGCGTTGTGGGTGTGTGAAGAGGCTAGTAAAGGAAATGGCGCTCTTTTTTCTAACTCTACGGTTGGCTTAGCTGCTTTAGTGAAGCGCGAGCAAAAATTAGAAAAACGCCCTCTTTTAAGAGCTTTTGATGAGAAGCGGAGTATTCAAATTCCATGGGTTACTGAGTTGAGTGCTTCACAGATTGTTGAGCTCAGAAGTGAGGCTTCTAAGGCTCTCCCGGGATTGCGAGAGTTATTGGCTAGTCATTTATCTACTAATGATTTTTATAATAAATCGTCTGGTCAGTTAGTCGATGAGCTTCGCTTTCAGGCAATGGAGACGCGGAATGAGCTGGAGAATGTTAAAAAGAATTCGGGGAGATATTGGAAAACTGCATATGCAACAGTAGGCTTAGGTATTTCGGCATATGGGCTTGGTACTGATGGTGTATTTCCAGCGCTTGGTGGGCTGCTGCCAATACTGCATTTGCTTATTGAACACACCACAGGCAGCCAGAAAGAAGTGGATAAATTAGAGCGTAGGGCTGGCTATGTGCTTGTAAAGGCACAGGATTTATTGGCGCACACCCATTCTTAAGGTTTGGTTTGATGGAAGTTGAATGCTAGAGTATTGGGTGGAGTGCGAGTTTTGCAGTGAAATATTAAGCTTGGGTTTGTGGTTTAGAATTTAATCTGGTAAGTATTTTTTATTTTGTTTTTTGGATCTTTGTATTATTCTGACTTTGTTTGAGGGTAACTCTGGGAAATTAGAAACGCTTCGTGAACCGTCAAGCATGAATCGGTTCTACCGTTAATTTCACCCCAGCAGCCCGCGCTAATTTCAGCACAGTGTCGTATCGTGGCTTGGCGCCAGGAGCAAGGGCCTTGTATAGGCTTTCTCGGCCTACACCGGCGTCTTTTGCCATCTTTGTCATGCCTCTGGCTTTAACCACATCCGCAAGCGCAGAAAGGAACAAGGCTGGATCGTCTTCTTCCAAAGCAGCGGAGAGGTACTCGGCGATAGATTCCTCACTATCAAGATATTCAGCGGCGTCGAAAGGGGCAGTTTTGATGGTGGTCATGATTGATCCTCCTGAAATTTTTTCCACATGGCAATTGCAGTTTTTATGTCTTGTTTTTGAGAGGACTTGTCGCCCCCGCTAAGTAGCAGATAGACCACACGGCCCTCACGAGCATAGTAGAGACGATAGCCCGGGCCGAAGTGGATGCGCATCTCAGACACGCCATCACTAATTGGTTTTACGTCTCCGAAATTACCCAGGCTGGCTTGTTTAATGCGAACCACGATCTTCGCTCTGGCCTTGAGGTCTTTTAAGTCTGATAGCCAGGAGCTGAAGGTCTCGGTGCGGTTGATCGTGTTCATGGGGTTGATTGTATCCGTTCGGATACTTTTATGCAATGTAAAGTGCGTAGTTAGGGTGTTCACCCACCTCATAAATTCATGCACTAACAATAAGCGCAATCGGTCTTTTGCCTGCCGCCTTGCTTTGTCTATCCTGATTTCTCGACCTAACGGCTTATCGGGCCGCAAAAATAATCGAGGAATGCTCCATGTCGTTGACGAGAACTCTGCAGTATCTGGGCCTGGCATTGGCGGCCAGCGTCGTATCTTTGACAGCTCAGGCCACCAGTCTGACGGTCGCCTATCAAACCATTCCTACTCCGTCGAACGTGCCTCAGGCAGACGGTGTTTATGAAAAAGAAACTGGCGCCAAGATCGACTGGCGCAAGTTTGATGGTGGGGCAGAGGTCATCAATGCTGTCGCTTCGGGTGATGTGCAAATTGCCTATTTAGGTTCCAGCCCCCTGGCCGCTGCGGCCAGTCGTAAATTACCTATTGAGACCTTTCTGATTGCGGCCGAACTGGGTACCAGCGAAGAGCTGGTTGTGCGTAATGCTTCGGACATTGCGTCTCCACAAGATTTGGTTGGCAAGACGATTGCCACGCCTTTTGTGTCGACCAGTCACTACAGTCTGCTGGCTGCGCTCAAGCATTGGAAGATCGACCCCAAGCAGCTCAATATCATTAATCTGACTCCGGCCAATATCGTAGCAGCCTGGGCTCGCGGTGATATTGATGGTGCCTACACGTGGGACCCGGCCTTGAGCAAGGCCAAGGAAAGCGGCAAGGTGCTGATCAGTTCTGGGGAGCTGGCCAAGTTGGGTGCTCCGACTTTCGATGTGTGGTTGGTGCGCAAGGATTTTGCGGAAAAACATCCGGATATTGTGTCTGCTTTTGCTCGTGTCACCTTGGCTGCGTACGAGAGCTATACGCATGATCCTGCTGCCTGGGTTGCCAATGCTGACAACATCAACAAGCTGTCTCGCCTGACTGGCGCGACGCCTCAAGAAATCCCCAATGTGCTGGCTGGCAGCGGCTTTTTATCTGCGGCTGATCAGATCAAGACCTTAGGTCAGCCCACTGCCAAGGCCTTGGCCGATACCTCTGCTTTTTTGAAAGAGCAGGGTCGTATCGACGAGGTTTTGCCTGATTACGCCGGTTACACCACCGGCAAATATGTCGAGGCGGCTGCCTCGTCGGCCAAGTAATTCTGATGGCGCAGTTAACACTGAATCGCGTCAGCGCACGTTATCCCGGTGCCGATCATTTGGCGCTGCGAGATGTGTCGCTGCAATTGGGGCCGGGGCAGTTGGTGGTGGTGCTGGGGCCTTCGGGCAGTGGCAAGACTACTTTGTTGAATCTGATTGCAGGCTTCACCTTGCCCAGTGCTGGAACGATTATCTTGGATGGCGAACCTGTGCGCGGCCCTGGGGCTGATCGCGGTGTGGTGTTCCAGGACGACGCCTTGCTGCCTTGGCAGACGGTTCTGGAAAATGTGGCTTTTGGTTTGACGCTGCGGGGGGAGTCCAAGGAGCAGCGGCAGGCTGTGGCCCGTCATCAATTGGCTTTGGTGGGGCTGGAGGGCTTGGAGCAGCGCCGTATCTGGCAATTGTCTGGTGGTCAGAAGCAGCGGGTGGGTATTGCTCGTGCTCTGGCAGCGGACCCGCGTGTGCTCTTGCTGGATGAGCCGTTTGGGGCGCTGGATGCCTTTACCCGCGAGCAGGCCCAGACGCTGCTGTTAAATGTTTGGCAGCGTAGCGCCAAGCCTGCTTTTCTGATTACTCACGATATTGAGGAAGCTGTGTTTCTGGCTACCGATCTGATTATTTTGGGCGGTACGCCTGGGCATGTGGTGGAGCGTCTGACGTTGGATTTTGGGCGACGTTACACCGATGGGCAGCCGGTGCGTCAGGTGAAGTCCTCGCCGGAGTTCATCGCGGCGCGAGAGCGCGTGCTGGAGCATGTTTTCTCGGCGCATCCTGTTGCCGCTTCGGCCTGAACTTGGGAGATTGTTTATGAAATCCTCTGTTGCTGGCGAGGTTCTGCAACCAGGCGATATCGCTGGTTTGTCGGGTGCTTCGTCTTTAAGCGTAGGCAGCGATTCCAAGCCTCATCAATCAACGTCCACTAAGCCTCGGCAAACGTCTATTGCCGTGATCAGTTTGCTTACCCTAAGTGGAGTGCTGTTCTTGTGGTGGGCCGTTACTGAGTGGGGCTATGTGGATCCGCTGTTTCTCCCATCACCCCAGGCCGTGCTGAGTCGCGTTTTTCGTCTGTTCTCTGTGGGCTATATGGATGCCACCGTGCAGCAGCATCTGGCGGCCAGTTTGTGGCGGATTAGCTTGGCATTGTTTGCCGCTGTCTTGTTGGCGATTCCTACGGGTATCGCGATTGGTCGTAATCGCATTGCCCAGGGAATTCTGGATCCTTTGATTGAATTCTATCGTCCGATTCCGCCGCTGGCGTATTTGCCGCTGATCGTGATCTGGTTTGGGATTGGTGAGCTATCAAAAGTACTGCTGATTTATCTGGCGATTTTTGCGCCGATCACGATAGCGACAGCTGGCGGAGTGCGTAATGTGGATCCGGTGAAACTGCGTGCGGCTCAATCTCTGGGGGCGACGCGTGCTCAGTTGCTGCGTTACATCATTATCCCCAGTGCCTTGCCTGATATTTTGACGGGCTTGCGCATCGGTTTGGGAGTGGGGTGGTCAACCCTTGTGGCTTCGGAGCTGGTTGCTGCCACGCGTGGTTTGGGATTCATGGTTCAATCAGCAGGGCAGTTTCTGGCAACTGACGTGGTGATGGCGGGGATTCTGCTTATCGCCTTGGTGGCGTTTGCGCTTGAAATCGGTTTGCGTCGATTGCAGGCCAAGCTTGTTCCGTGGCACGGGCAAGCGCGTTAGCAGCCGGGGATGTGATTGTTCGCCTGGAGTTTTTGGTGCAGAGGTTCAGAGTTGATGTTGTGCGGTGTGAGTAGGTCGGCTCTCGTTCGAGCCGACCTGGACGTCCAGGCACCGTAGCATTGGGTCAAGACATGATTATTGCTTTGCTGGTTTATGCCTCAGCTGCTGGATTGAACTCATGGATCCCATAAGGCCTTTATTTAGTGTGTGCACAGTAGCCTTAGTGTGAACACAGCCAGTCAGCTCAGCTCTTGGCAGTTCACACTGACCGAGTCAGCCCACCATCCACCTTGATGTTCTGTCCCGTAATGTAGCCAGCCCCATCCGACAACAAAAACGCAATTGTCGCGGCAATTTCCTCGGCTTTTCCATAACGTCCCATAGGCACGCTTTCTCGCCGTTCTTCGGTCGCCGGCAGGCTATCAATCCAGCCAGGCAGCACGTTGTTCATGCGTACATTCTTGGCTGCATAGCTGTCTGCAAAAATCTTGGTGAAGCTGGCCAGCCCGGCGCGGAATACCGCCGAAGTGGGGAACATCTCCGCAGGCTCAAACGCCCAGGCTGTAGAAATATTCACAATAGCCCCACCACCTTGCGCGGCCATGATGGGCGCTACCAGTCGTGCTGGACGCACGGCATTCAGAAAGTAGACATCCATGCCCTTATGCCAGTCTTCGTCGCTGATCTCCAGAACCGGGCCGCGTGGACCGTGTCCGGCGGAGCTGACCAGGGCGTCGATACGCCCCCAGCGCTGCATGGCCAGGTCAACCAGGCGCTGTAGATCTTCGTTAGATTGATTCGAGCCAGTCAGGCCCACCCCGCCCAGTTCTTTAGCTAGTGCCTCGCCCTTGCCGGACGAGGACAGGATGGCGACGCGATAACCATCTTGAGCCAGCCTGCGGGCCGCAGCGGCGCCCATGCCCGAGCCGCCTGCGCTAATCAGTGCTACTTTTTCTACAGTCATGAGAGCCTCCGTGTGCTGAGATTAATACTATTATTTCAGCTGTAAATGGAAAAATCATGCGATAAATAAACCTTCCAGGATGTAGAAAAACTACTGTCAGAATAATGATGAAATCTCGCCGTTCATTGCCTCCGCTCAACGCCTTGCGTGCTTTTGAAGTGTCTGGCCGTCGTTTGAGTTTCCGTGCCGCTGCTGATGAGCTGGGCGTGACTCAAGGTGCGGTCGCCCAGCAAGTTCGGGCCTTGGAAGAGCATCTGGGGCTGGCGCTGTTTCAGCGTCATCCGCGTGGTTTGCAGCTGACTTTAGCGGGCGCGGCCTATTTGGCCGAGGTGACTCGTGCTTTTGACACTTTGGCTGATGCAACAGGGCGCTTGTTGGTGCGCCCCGATACAGTCACGATCAGCGTCACGCCCACGGTGGCGGCCAAATTGCTGATTCCCCGCCTGGGGGATTTGCAAGCGGTCTTGCCCGATGTGGAGCTGCGTACCGTGGCAACCGAGGCCTTGTCGGATTTTGAGCGCGATCAGGTTGATATTGCCGTGCGCCTGACTCGTCCACCGTTTGCTCCGGATCTGGAGGCCCAACTGCTGTTTCGTCAGGATCTGGTGGCCGTGGCCAGTCCTCGTTTGATAGGGAACATGACGCTTCCATTGTCGATTGAGCAACTGAGTGCTTTACCTTTATTGCATGATGCTCACGATCATTGGGCTACGTTTTTGAAAAGCAGTGGCAGATTGCCGGGCCCGGTGTTCAACCAGACAACGCTGGCATTGGATGCAGCCATGGCGGGTCAAGGTGTGGCTTTGGCGTGCAGGGCTTTTGTGGCAACAGATCTGGCCGCTGGGCGTTTGGTTCAGGTGGCGGAAGCAGGGGCTTTAGGGCCGGATTTCTATCTGGTACGCAAGCGATCAGCCCCGGTCAGACAGTCGGTGGAGGCAGTATGGGATTGGTGTTTGAAGAGATTGTTAATTCTGTAGCCTGATGCGCAGCTTGTTTGCCCTTTTTAAGGGGGCTGACGTTGCTATGAATGAGGTACGGCTTGGCCGCAAGCCCATTGCCATGGTTGATGTGAATCTTGCGTTTTTGGTCTTCCGGATGCAAAAGGCTAAACTGGCCGCACTTCTGGTGCAGCAGCACCCAGCTTTTTACAGGAAAAAAATATGAGCACACCGCTTCCCTGTCCTCAGTGCACCTTGGAAAATACCTACCATGACACGGAGCAATGGGTATGTGCCGATTGCGGCTATGAATGGCAAGATGCGGACCCGGCTGCCGAATCAGACACCGATGACGATGAGCTGATCGTTAAAGACAGCAACGGTAACTTGCTGGCCGCGGGTGACGATGTGATTCTGATCCGCGACTTGAAGGTCAAAGGCTCCAGCACCTTGAAGAAAGGTGCCAAGGCCAAAGGCATACGTCTGGTTCGTGGTGACCACGAAGTCGATTGCAAAATTGATGGCATCAGCTACTTGTTGAAGGCCATGTATTTGAAGAAAGCCTAAGTACCCAAACTTGGTTTTTTTGCAGGCGCAGCGTATAGACACGCTGCGCTTTTTTTATGTCTGCAGACAGAATAAGGCATCCAGGCGACAGCAACTATCAGCTAGCGTATTGATGGCAGGTAGTAGCAAACAAGGCGCTGGACGTGTATATAATAATGAGAATGATTATTAATTAGTTATTAACCTGATTGTCTCTATGTCCAAGCTGACGGCGGCGTTCCTGACCCATTACCCGGATTTGATCCGCTATCTGCGCAGGCGTACTCACTGCTCTGAACTGGCGCAAGATTGCGCGCATGACACCTGGCTGCGTTTGCTGGAGAAGGGCAAGCAGGTCACGGCAGACAACCACCGGGCTTATGTGTTCAGAGTGGCTGCCAATATTGTGGCGGACTGGTATCGGCGTCAAACACGTGAGCAGGCTGCTTTCGATGGCTATGCCTTGAGTGTCGCCCATCACCATGCCCCGGATACGTATGAGGAAGTGCTGGCCAAGGAAACCTTGCAGCGCCTGGAGCAGGCCTTGATGGCCCAGTCCCAGCGCAGTGTGCGGATTTTCATGATGCATCGCTGTGAAGAGATGAGCTACGCGCAGATCGCCCAGAAGTTGTCAGTGTCCGAGAGCACGATTGAGAAACACATGATGCGCATTTTGCTGGTGGCGCACCAAGTCTTTAATTCCGCAGTATGAACGCGCAGTCAGATTCGGCCTGGAGCCGTGTAGACGAAGACGCCGCCCGCTGGGTGGTGCGCAAAGAAGGCACCAAGCTGGAGCCGGACGCCCAGGCCCAGTTCGACGCCTGGTATGAAGCCGATCCGTTGCATGCCCAAACCTACGATGCCTTGGCAGCCAGTTGGCGGAGGCTGGATCAGGTTTCGGTGTTGCCTATCGCCCGTAAAAAGAGAAAGTCACGCGTCAAAACCCTGGCCAGTGCCTGTGTCTTGATGGGTGCGTCTTTTTACGCCTGGCAGATGTTTGAGCTGCAAGGCTCGATCCGCAGCGGGGTGGAGATCACTCAGTTGAGTTTGCCTGATGGTTCGGTGGCGATTCTGGACGCACAGACTCGTGTGCGTCTGAATTTTGAAAATGGCCAACGACAAGTCAGCGTGGAGTCGGGGCGTGCCTTCTTCCAGGTGGTGCCTGCTTCGCCCCAGACAGGTCCGTTCACCGTGCAGGCCGGTCCGGCACAAGCGACGGCTTTGGGAACGCGCTACGAGGTCAGTCTTATAGATCAGATCAGCGCTGTGGCGGTATACGAACATACCGTGCAGGTGCAGTGCCAGTCTTGCGAGAGCTCGCAGCCAGTAATCTTGCAGCCGGGAGACAGTGCCACGGTAGCGGGCGGGCAACTGCGGGCGCAGTTGGCTCAGCCTGCAACGTCCACGTATGCGGAAGCGGCGCCTGCCTGGGTGAACGGCTTGCTGAGCTTTGATGATGTCAGCTTGAAAGAAGTTGCCCGTCAGTTGGGGGAATACACCCATCGAGTGATCTGGATTGGCAGCGAGCAGGCGGGCTCAATGCGAGTGTCCGGTGTGGTGCAAGCGGCTCGCCCAGCCGCTGCACTGAACTTGCTGACCCTGGGCCAAGGCTTGCAAATCAAGGAGTTACCAGGGCTTATAGTTATTTACTAATGATAACTATTATCAATTAAAAAATACGATGGCAATCAGGGGTGAGGGGAGAGGGGTAGCACAGCGTCCTGAGGGTAGTTGTTTACATAGGATGCTCAATCATGAAGTGCGCTTTGCAGGACACGCCGTCTCTTTTTGCCTTGCGCAGGCAAGCTCGCCCCGGCGTGACAACCAAGTCTCTTTCTTCTTCCCAAGGCTCGCGCTTCAAGCAGGTGCAACTGGCTTTCTTGATGGCCAGTGTTTTGCTCGTGATGCAGCCCATGCCGGCACACGCTGCCGGGCCTATTGTGCTGGATATGGCCTCTCAGCCTTTGGCTGATGCACTTTTGCAAATTGGCCGTCTGGCCCAGGTGGAAATTGCGTTTTCACCGGGACAGGTTCGGGAAAAGCGAGCCGTGGCCTTGCAGGGCGAACTGACGGTTGAGCAGGCCTTGGATACCTTACTGGCCCCTTGGGGACTGGCGGCCAGAGCTCAGGGCGATCAGCGCTATACGATTGTGACGGCTACTGTTGCCAAAGGTTTGTCCGTGCTGGAGCCCGTCCGCGTACAAGGCCAGCGTGTTGGTGAACGCAACTATACCCGCGAGGAACTGGATCAACGTGCTGCAGGTAACCGCGACCTGTCCAGCCTTCTGGCCGATAACCCGGCCGTGCGTCAGAACGAGGCCGCAAAAACCAGTGCCAACCGTGGCTCTCTGGCGCTGGAGGATATCAGCTTCTACGGGGCCAGTCCGTTCCAGAATCAGTTCCAGATTGATGGCATCAGCTCCACCAATCAGATTGATCCTGCCAGCCGCAATTTGAATTTGCAGGTGGGCAATGTGCCTGCCTACTCCCAGGCCTACAACCTGGACACGAATATGCTGGAAAGCGTGACGGTGCTCGATAGCAGCATTCCTGTGGAATACGGCCGCTTCACTGGGGGTGTGGTTGATGCCAAGGTGCGTGATCCCAAGGGCAATAACAGCTTCCGTGCGGACTTCAGCTACAACTCTTCCGGGCTGACCTCGCAGACTGTGCCTGAAGAGCAAAAGAAAAAGTTCGGGGCGGGCGAGCCGGGTTTCACCCCTGCCTGGACCAAGCGTTTTTCATCCGCCATGCTGGATGTGGTCATTACGGACAATACTGCGGCTTTGATTAATGTGTCCCGGCGTGAGTCCAGCATTGATCGCACCATGCGGGTCTTGCACGAGAAGGAGTTCAGTGATGTGAATACGAACTCCAAAGACCGTGTCGATAATGTGTTTGCCAAAGTCCATACCCGTTGGAGTGCCAGCACGGATTCCGCCTTGACCTTCAAGTACGCGGACCGGCGCGAGGATCTGGTCGATTCCGGCATGATGGCCAATCGTGTTCAGTGGCAGCATCAACAAAAAGCCTATGGTCTGGGTTTCGACCTGAACCATGACTTTGGTTGGGGGCAAGGGCGGGTTCAGCTGGGTTACGACCAGATGAACAGCTACCGTAATTCAGACGGCACGGAATATATGGTCAATATGGTGTTTCTGCCCAATGGCCGCCCCGACTACACCTATATCAGCGGTGGTTTCGGGCAGGAGTCTACCGAGCAACGCAATCTGACCATGAAGACCCGACTGGAGTTCAAGCCGTTTCAGACCGGGGCCATTGAACATACGCCCTACGTGGGCTTTGAGCTGGCCCATACCAAGGGAGAATTTGTCCGAGATCGGGATGCCTACGGGGGGCAGAAACGCCATTACAGCGATGGGCAGCCCAGCAAGGTGCAGGTCTTGAACTATTACCGCGCTGGAGAGGTGGGCGTCAGCTATACCAATGCGTCCGTTTATGTATCGGATCGCATGTCCTGGCAGCGTCTGGCCCTGACAACAGGCTTGCGCATGGATAAGGACAACTACTTTGGCAACACCAATCTGGCTCCGCGCACCTTGCTGGAATGGGATGTGCTGGGGACGGGTGAAACCTGTTTGTCGGGTGGCTGGTCGCGCTATTACGGCATGGATATTCTTGGCATCGCCATGCGTGAGCGCAAGAGCCAGCTGCACACCTTGCTGGTGATGGGCGGCAATCCGGTAGACCGTCCTTCGCATACAGCCTACAAGCTGGATGGCCTGAAAACTCCGTATGACGACGAATGGGCCTTGCGCTTGCAGCAGCAGTTGACGAGCAAGGTGGCCGCCGAGCTGGCTTATGTGCGCCGCTATGGTCGTCAACAAGTCTCTATCGAAGGGCTGGCAAAGACGGGCTACACCTATATGAATAACGGCAAGTCCAAAACCGATGCCTTCACCTTGAGTGTGATGAACACGGCTCCCTGGACCTTGGGCGAGAGCTTGTGGACCGCGCGGGTGGATGTGACCTATCAGCACAGTAAGCGGAACAACAAGCTGGCCGACGGTTACGATGGCGAGGCGGAGGCACAAGAGGAGAACATCTATTACAACGGCGACCTGATACGCCGTGGTGATCGTCCAGTGGGGGACTACAACCTGCCTTGGCGAGTCAGCGCTGGCGTAACCGGCATGTGGGCGCGGTATGGCTTGCAGATGAACAACCGGATCAATTGGAACAGCGCTCGCATGGATGTGCACTATGTGGGTCTGAATCGGGGTGATGGGCTGGAGAAGTATGAATCCGGTCGGGTCGGTTCCTATTGGACCTGGGATATGCGTCTGGACTGGGAGCCAGCCATGCTTAAAGGTCTGGGCCTGGGGCTGGATGTGCTGAACGTGCTGGATAAGCAAGCGCCAGTGGTGGTCTCGACACCGACCTCCGTGCTGAACCCTAACCTTTATCGCACAGGACGAGAGTTGTGGCTGCGCGCTTCCTACCGGTATTAACAGGAGGACGAGCGGGCGCAAGTTTGCTGATGGTAGCACTGGCAACAGTGCTGTCAGGGGCAGCCTGCGCGGCGGGGGGAGTGGAGACAGGAGCGGACCAGAAGCTTGGCTCAGGTTTAGCTTCTGCTCCTGTGGTCATTACGGGGCCTTCCGCGTCGGAGACAACAGAGCAATCCTGTGGAGCTAAGGACATGCTTGAGGCCAGGTGTCTACGCGCCCTCTATAAAAATGTCCCCGTCCAATGGCCAGCGCCCACCATTGATCCGGGGCAGTCCTGGCAAGAGTGGGGGCCCGTGCCTGGGCCGGGATCCAGCGCCCAGCCCGAGGCGGCAGAGGATGCCAAGAACAGGCAGATCGTCTCCTTGGGGGCACGCCTGTTTTTTGACAAGCAGCTGTCGCGTAAAAAGCAGATTTCCTGTGCCTCCTGTCATCAGCCCGACAAGTCCTTTACCGATGGCAAGGCATCAGCCGTAGGGGAGGATGGCTTGATGGGAAAACGCCGTACTCCACCCTTGTTTGCTGCGCCTTTTGCTGACGCTCTGTTCTGGGATGGCCGTGCGCGAACCTTGCAGGAGCAAGTTGTCGGCCCCATAGAAAACCCGGTAGAAATGAACCATGCCTTGAGTGACTTGATCCCACGTTTGCAGGACTCGGAAGACTATAGACAGGCATTTCAACAGGCCTTTGGCGCATCCTCATCCAATCCCATCGACGCCGAGCGATTGGCCCGTGCCTTGGCCGCCTATGTCGTTACCATTCGCCCGGCAGCAACGCGCTTTGATGAATTTATCGCCGGGAATACGGCTGCCTTGAATGATCAGGAACTGATCGGCCTGCACTTGTTTCGTACCAAGGCACGCTGCATGAATTGCCATAACGGCCCCATGCTGACAGACAACGGTTTTCACAATATCGGTCTGACTTTTTATGGGCGTCGCTTGCAGGATCTGGGACGATTTGAATGGACCCGAGACCCTGCGGATCTGGGGCTGTTCCGAACACCCAGCCTGCGCAATGTTGCCAAGGCAGGTCCCTGGATGCATAACGGTTTGTTCCCCAGCCTGGATGGCTTGTTGCGTATGTATGACGTGGCAATGGGGCCGGACCCTAAAGAAACCGGCCTTTTGGTGCCGCGTAAATCGGAACGGATACAGGTCTTGAACTTGAGCGATGAGGAACTTCAGGCTTTGCTGGCCTTTCTGCAGGTCCTGTAGCGATCAAAGTGATTCAGACTTGATTGCGGGGCGCATAAAAAAGCGATAGTGGCGGACCACTATCGCTTTTAAGCTCACTGGAGGAGGGCGTTTTATTTCAGGCAGGCTTTGATTTTCTCCAGATCCGGGCCATCAATCGGACGTCCCAGATTGAAGGGCATGGAGGTTTCGCGCCAGTCCTTGTAGTCGTGCAGATACTCCATCTGGCTGGCATATACCTTGGCCGCATCAGGGTTGCTGCAGGCCATGGAAATCATCACCTCGTTGGTGACTTGCTGAATAGTCTTCAGGCTTTCATCGTCCATGCGGTGGATTTCCACACCAGCTTTCTGGAAGGTGCGCAGACCTTCCGTCGCTTTTTTCTCTGTAAAAGCAATGGACCACATCATGGTGGCGTCGGCGGCAATTTGCAGTTTCTCCTTGGCCGAATCACTGAGTGCATCCCAGGCGGTTTTATTGATCATGACGCCAAACACGGAAGCGGACTGGTGCCAACCCGGCGTTGTCCAGTGCTTGGTGACCTGATGGAGACCGGCAGAAACGTCCACGTTCGGAGTGGAGAACTCGGCTCCCTCGATCACGCCACGCTCAAGCGATTGATACAGTTCCTGGCCAGCCATGGACACCTGCGTACCACCAATTTTTTCAAGCACCTTGCCTTGTTCGAGGCCAGAGAGGCGCAGGCGCTTGCCCTTGATTTCTTCCAGATTGCGAATCGGCACATTGGTATGGAAGCCGGATTCGTTATTGGTGATGGCGTAGGGGAGGTACACCATGCCGTACTTGCCGTAGATCTCGTTATAAAGCTCGGCGCCACCCCATTCCTTGATCCAGTTTGCGTAGTCAACCGCGTTGAACAGGCTGGAGTGTGTCCCTAAAGGGGAGAAAGCGGGGTTGCGGCCGGCCCAATAGCCTGGCCAGTCGGCTCCGGCTTGTATGGTGCCGGACTCCACCGCGCTGAAGACCTCGCCGGTTGGAACCAGTGCGCCGCCTTCAAAGAATTCGATCTTCAACTCATCACCGACCAGCTTGTTAGCCAGCTCTACCCATTTCTTGTCCAGCTCCACCAGCTCGATCGAAGCGGGCCAGGTACTGGTCATGGTCCACTTCTGTGCCGCCTGGCTCAGGCTGGTCATGCCCAGCAGGGCAAAACCCGTCAAGGCGAAGAGTGCCTTCTTTGTCAGTTTCATGGTGTCTCCTTGTTTTATTTAAGTTCCGTACAGGACGGTGGGTAGCCAAGTGGCCAGGCCAGGGAAAATGGCCAGCAAGATGCACATCAAAATAATCAGGCCAATGAATGGAATGACCCCGGTAATGATCTCCATGGTTTTGACGGATTTGGGCGTAATGGCCCGCAAATAAAACAGTGCATAACCAAAGGGAGGGGTCAGGAAAGAGGTCTGCAAAACAACGGCGACCAGAATCACAAACCACAGCAGGCTGATGCCCATCTCTTGCACAATGGGCAACAGAATCGGGAAGGAAAGCAGGACAATACCGGTCCAGTCCAGAAAGCAGCCCAGCACAAAAATAATCAGCAGCATCACCACGATAAGTAGCCAGGGTTCCATATCCAGGCCACGCATCAGATCCTGTGCGGCACCCAGACCGCCGGTGATATTAAAGACGCCGGTAAAGGCGGTAGCACCCACCACGATAAATAAAATCATGGAGGAAGTACGGCCCGTTTCGTAAAGCGCATTCAGGAAAATGGACCATTTGAATTTGCCCCGGAAAATAACGATCAGCAGGGACAGCAATACCCCAATGGCCGAGGCTTCCGTGGCCGTTGCAATACCGGCCAGCATGGAGCCCAGAATGCCCAGAATCAAAAAGATAGGAGGCACGGCTTCCACCAGCAGCATGCGGATCAAGGCGGGCTTGGAGATCTTTTCATCAGGCTCCACCGAGGGGGCACGTTCCGGGTGACGCCAGGCTACGAACACCACCCAGACGGCATACAGCAGGCCCAGCAGGACACCTGGTATCAATGCGCCGGCGAACAATTCACCGATGGACAGGGGAGAGTAGCTGGCCATCAGGATCAACATGATGGACGGTGGAATCAGAATGCCCAGACAGCCGGAGGCCGCAATAACACCGGTGGTCAGCTTGGGGCAGTAGCCGTAGCGCAGCATGGGGCGCAAGGCCATCATGCCGGTAACGGTAATGGAGGCGCCAATAATGCCGGTGGTCGCTGCCAGAAGGATGGAGATGAACACCACGGCCAGCGCCAGCCCGCCACGCACGCGAGACATCAGCAGGCGCAAGGCTTCGAACATCTTGTCGGTCACTTCCGAGTCGGACAGAAAGCGCGCCATCAGGATGAATAAAGGAATGGCGATCAGGGTGTAGTTGTCCAGAACATCGCCGTAAATGCGGTTGACGACAATGCCCAGAACCATGGGCTTGCCAGCCACCAGCGCGCCGATGACGGCGGTACTACCCAGAACAAAGGCCAAAGGGTGGCCCATGAATAGCCCCAGTAAAAGCAGGCCACCCATGACGAGTGCAATCAGTTCAGGCGTCATGGTGAGCGGCTTCCTTCTGGGTCAACAAACGAATAACTTCAGCAATGCCCTGGAGCAGCAAAAGCGCGGCGGCCAGGGCCATGGACATCTTCAAGGGGTAGACGGGCAACTGTACTGCGCCGTACGTGGTTTCGCCTTGCGCCAGCGAGCGCATGGCGAAGTCGTAGCTGCGTGTCAGAAATACCCAGGCAAAAGGGAAGAAGAAAATCAGATAACCCGCAATCTCGGTCCATTTGCGAACGGTGGGGGAAAAGCGGTTGATCAGCAAATCCACCCGGACATGGGCCTGATGTTTAAGTGCGTAGGCGCCCAGCATCAGAAAGTAGAACCCATATAGCTGCTTGGTGACGTCAAAAGTCCAGCGAGTGGGCTGATTCATCACATAGCGCATGAACACTTCGTAAATAATAATGGCGGAGAAAATGATGGCAATAAAGGAAATGAGCTTTCCTATCCATTCATTGATTGAGTCGATTAGACGCAAAACCATGCTTGTCCCTTTTGTACGTTTTTATTGGCCACACATCAGGTTTAGTCTATGAGTAAGCTCTAAAGCGCCACAACTTGGGTTTACCCTTACGTAAACTTGAGTTTAATAATTAAGGGTAATAAGGCGTAAATAAGGGTGATTTTCTTGGGAAATCGTGCTGGGCCTGAAGGTGAAAGCCAGACTTTCGGGGCGACAATGAGCATGAAAAAAGCCACCCGTTTGGGTGGCTTTTTGCTGCCGGGCTCCAGCCTCGTTCCAGATCTGCTGTCCAGGGACAGCAAGGTGGAGTGTTGCCAGTGTGTGCCAGCCAAGTTGTGTAGAACGTGGCCAGACCCGACTGCATCAGCACGGCTCCGGGTAGAGCCGTGCCGTGTACTTCAACAACTTAGCGCATGTTTTGCGCGGCCAGACCCAGGGCCAGATCTTGCTTCATGCGTTTCTTGTAGAAAGGCAGGCAGATGAACAAGGCCAGGAACCAGAATGGCGTAGCCATCAGGCCGATCAGGGTTTCTTCTTCTTGGCTGAACAGGTACAGCGCAAAGGCAAAGAACGCCAGGGTCAGATAGCACATGGGAATTGCAAAGGGCATTTTGTAGCTCGATGCGGCATGGGCCTCAGGACGAATGCGACGGTACTTCAGGTAGGTGATCAGAATCACGGCCCAGACAAAGATAAAGCAGATGCTGGCCACGGTGGTCACAATGGTGAACACACGCATTACGTCGCCTTCTGCGTAAAGCAGGAACAGGCTGGACAGCAAAAGGGCGCAAGAATAGATCAGACCATTACGGGGAGTGCCGTTACGCGACAACTGGCTGAAGGCTTCGGGAGCCAGCTTGTTCTTGGACAGACCATACAACATGCGACCGGTCGAGAACATGCCGCTGTTGGCGGACGACAGGGCCGAGGTCAGCACCACAAAGTTGATGATGGCTGCTGCGGCACCCACGCCAATCAGCAAGAACATGTTTACAAACGGGCTCTTGTTGGGCGCCACAATATCCCAGGGGGTGACGGTCATGATGGCAGTCAGCGCCAGCACGTAAAACACAATCACGCGAACGGGAATCTTGTTGATGGCCTTGGGCAGGTTTTTGGCTGGGTCGGCTGTTTCAGCAGAGGCCGTACCCACCAGCTCGATCCCTACGAAGGCAAAGATGGCGATCTGGAAGGCCGCAAAGAAACCATGCAGGCCATTGGGGAACATGCCGCCGCGATCCCACAAGTGGGTCAGGCTGGCTTTTTCGCCGGTTGGGCCGACAAAGCCGGTGAACAGCAGGTAAGCACCCACACCAATCAGGGCCACAATGGCGATGATCTTGACCAGGGCAAACCAGAACTCCAGCTCGCCAAACAATTTGGCCGACAGCAGGTTGAAGATCAGCAAGAAGGCAATGCATGCCAGGCCGGGTAACCAGAGCGGAATGTCCGGCCACCAGAACTGGGTATAGCCGGTAATGGCGACAATATCCGCAATACCGATAACCACCCAGCAGAACCAATAACTCCAGCCCAGAAAGTAACCCATGGTGGGCCCGAGAATATCGGCGGAGAAATCCACAAAAGATTTGTATTCCAGGTTATGCAGGAGCAATTCCCCCATCGCCCGCATCACAAAGAATAAAAAGAACCCAATGATCATGTAGGTAAACAAGACCGAGGGTCCGGCCAGGCTAATGGTGCGGCCTGATCCCATAAATAGCCCTGTACCGATAGCGCCTCCAATTGCTATCAGTTGCAGGTGCCGGTTTTTCAACGAGCGCTGCAGTCCAGATGAATGTTGCTGAGACACACTGTTCTCCTAATTTTTTTTCGTTCAAATGCGTAATTATGACTGTGCTGCGAGAAAACAAAGGGCACAACCCGTCCTCAAGGACGGTTTTCTTGATGCCGATCTAAATAAGCTGAGGAGCGCACAGCAGTCCTCCTTGTTCTGACGACATGAAATGTCAAAACAGACCTGTGTGCGATTAAAAATGGGAATAGGGATGTGGTATGCCAGGCGGCCAGAAAAGGCGCCTGACTATCTGCTCATAAATAGGCTCCGGACGAATAGGTGAACACAGGCCATATGGCCTCTGTACCCCCTCTGTCCGTTTACCTGAGAGCTTATCCATCGGTTCGCGATGGTCCCCTTCGGTGGGCACGGGTGTGCCTCTCTCCAGATGGTCAAAGGTTCAGGATTCTTTTGCCTGAGAGATTCCGGGGTCGTTGCTCCGTCGGCGCTTCATCAAAGTGAAGACTCTCACCTGAACCGTTATTGACGCCGCTATTGTATAGACAGGTAAAAAGCGATGACTACTAGCGTTAACCTGTAGGCTTTTAATGAGAATAGTTCTTGTTTGTTGAGCGGTTTTGTGGCTGCGGAGCCAGCCTCGGGGACAGTGCAGGGGCGTGATGAAAGTGGCGGCGTCGAGTCTGGCCAGATGCCCTTAAAAGGGACCGTGTTTTTTGCATGGAAGCTATGCCGGAATGCTTTAGCGTTGAAACAGAAATCGGCCGACACCAGCCTACAATATCGGCTGTCTGGCAATTTTTGTACCTCGCAATATGGTCGAATCGATTCTGCAACTTATCGAGCAACACGGTCTGTTGATCGTGTTTTTCAATGTCCTGGTGGAGCAGGCAGGGGCGCCGGTGCCGGCCTATCCGGTGTTGGTGGTAACGGGTGCCTTGCACGAGTCCGGTGGTTACAGCCTGTGGGGCTTGCTGGGTTTTGCCGTGCTGGGCGCGATGATTGCGGATTACGGCTGGTACCTGGCTGGGCGACGCTATGGTGGCAAATTGCTGGCTTTGCTGTGCAAAATTTCACTGTCGCCGGACTCCTGTATTCGGCAGACCGAATCCATTTATATGCGTTGGGGGGCACCGTCCTTGATGGTGGCCAAGTTCATACCCGGCTTTGCTTCCATTGCCAGTGTGTTGGCCGGTACGGTGGGGACGCCCAGAAGAAGCTTCCTGCTTTACGACATCATCGGGGCTACGGTCTGGGCCGGCTCTGCCGTGTTCCTGGGCTCCTTGTTCAGCTCGGCGGTGGATGAGCTGCTGAATGTGCTGATCAGTCTGGGGGTGGTGGGTGGAATCCTGTTGGCGCTGGCTTTGGCGGTATTCATTGCCAGAAAGTGGTGGCAGCGCCATCGCTTCATGAAATCCTTGTGCATGGAGCGTGTCAGCGTGCAAGAGTTGCATCAGATGCTGTCCTCGGACACGCCCCCCACGATTGTGGATGTGCGTTCGACCCTGATGCAGGCGCAAGGACGTATTCCGGGGGCGATCAGTCTGGCTTTGGGTGAGGCCACGCTGAATTTGATTACCGACGGGGAAATTATTGTGTATTGCGATTGCCCCAATGAGGTGTCCGCAGCCTTGGTGTCCAAACGCTTGCTGCAAAGTGGCTATAGTCGGGTGCGCCCTTTGGAAGGCGGATTGGAAGCCTGGCGGGCCGCTGGTTTTGATATACAGCGCGACCCTGATCAGCCCGAACCGGCCCTGTAAAGGAAAACGGCAGACATCAAACCATGTCTGCCGTTTTTGCAAGAAGAACGCTTGATATCGCGCTTACTGGCGCGCCTGCCGGTAAGCATGGGCCAAAGCGGCGGCCACCGCCAGCCCGCCGATCACACTGATATGGTCCTGCACCAGAGCTTGTTCCAGAAAGGCTTCCAAGCCCTGCATTTCCCAAAACCGATGTGCCAGGGGAATCGTGGACAAAGTAAAGACACTCAGCATCAGCGCTCCCATCCAGGCCAGGCGACTTGCGCTGATAATCAGCCAGCTGCCCAGCAATTGAACTGTGATAGTCAGCACGGCGAATAAAGCCTGGGGCTCCAGTCCGAAGTGGGCCATTTCCTTTTTTGCAGCGCTGAAGTCCCAAACCTTATTCACACCGCTCCACCAGAAAATGTAGGTCAGGAGCAGAGTAGCCAGTACAAAATACACTCGTGAACGCAGTAATTCTTGTATGACGTGGTTCATGATGCCTCCTCCTTGGGTGGGGCGTTCAGGGCTTGTGGACAGATGCTTCCAGCGTGGAGCGTGCGACGGCCAGTGTTTGCTGGCTCAAGACCAGTCCACCCATGACCAGTGCCACTCCCACCAGTTGCAGCGTGGTGGGCCAGATGCCCTTGATCAGCGCGTCCAGAATAAAAGCGGTCACAGGCACCAGCAGCATGAAGGGGGCAACAGTGACGGCGCCCAGTTGCTTGATGGCACTGAACCATAGCGCGAAGGGACCAGCCGTCAGTACAGTTGCCAGCAGAAACAGGCCCAGCCAATGCACAGGGATAAGCTGGCTTGGAATGTCCTGCGTCAGCAGCACAACCACACTCAGTTCCACACCGGCAATCAAGAGCTGCCAGCCGGTAAAACCCAGCAAAGGGATAGGTGGCGCACCCCATTTGTTCATCAAGACCCCGCCCGTCGCAATGGACAACATGCTGCCCAAAGCGGCGGCAATGCCGATCAGATCCAGAGTGGCATTGCTGGACAGGACAACCAGCGACACGCCCAGCGCACCCAAGAGAACGCCTCCAATCCGCGTTAGGGCAGGGCGAGCACGCAAAATGCCCCAGGCGATAAAGATGGTGGCCAGCGGTGTCAGCGCCTGGAAGATGGCGGCCACGCCACCGGGCAGACGGGTGGCAGCGATAAAGAACAGGCCAAAGAACAGGCCGGTGTTCAGGGTGCCCAGCACGGCCAGGCGCCCCCACCAGGCACGGGGCGGCAGGCTGCGTACCAATGCCAGCAGGACGATGGCGCCTCCCAGCGCCCGGACAGCAGCCAGGAACAAGGGATTAGGTGGCAACCAGGTTGTGGTCAGAATGTAGGTAAAGCCCCAGAGAATAGCGGCGGTGGCCGCAGCCATTTTGGCGTTCATGTTGATGTACTCCCCATCATGAATAGTGTGATGAAGAGACTATAGGAGTGCAACGATGGCTTGAATAGATAAGAATATGGCCATCAGCGTTCCATAATTAGAACGACTGAGTGGCGGCTGGCTTTGGGTAATTTGCAGCAGGGATTCAGGGGGCGGGCGTATGCAAAATAGTGACGAACTCCTGGCCCAGAAAATCCAGCAGAGCGCGTACCGCAGGCACCAGGCCTCGGCGTGAAGGAAAGACGGCATGTACCACGCCGGAGCGGGGGTTCCAGCCGGGGGCCACATCCACCAGTCTGCCGTCCTGCATGTACGGAGCGATCAGCATGGCCGGCATCTGAACGACGCCAATTCCCTGCAAGGCTGATTGCAGCAAAGTCATGCGGTCGTCGCAGACCAGACGGGGTTGGTAGGGCACTTCCATCAGGGTGTTTTCTGCGGTTTGCAGTTGCCAGGTGGGATTGCGTTGCAGATGCTCGTCGCTCAAGGCGGGCCAGTTCCCTAATTGGTCCAGCTTGGGCAGCCCGCCCATGCGTTCGATCAGGGCCGGGCTGGCAACCAGATACTGTGTACTCTCGCCCAGGACTTTCATCACCAGACCGCTGTCTTCCAAAGGAGGGAAGCGGACGCGCAAGGCCACATCAAAGCCTTCGCGAATCACGTCCACGCGGCGGTTGGTGCTTTCCACTTCCAGCTTGACCTGCGGATAGGCCGCCATATAGCGGGCCAGCAATTCATTGACGCCGTAGTCCAGCAAAGCCAGGGGGCAGCTGATGCGTACTGAGCCTTGCGGCTCGCTGCGATGGCGCTCGATGATGTCCTGAGCGGAGTCGGCCTCCACCAGCATGGCTACGCAGCGCTGGTAGTACATCTGGCCAATTTCCGTGACGCTGAAATGGCGGCTGGAGCGCTGAATCAGACGCACACCCAGGGATTCTTCCAGAAAGGTGATGCGTCGGCTTAGCTTGGATTTCGGGATGCCCAAAGCCCGTCCGGCCGGTGCAAATCCTCCGTGGTCCACGACCTGTACAAAGTAGTAAAGGTCGTTCAAATCGCGCGTGGATGGGTGTTTGGTGTCGGGCATGTCATTACATGGCCGGTGGAACCGGGCAGCTCATATCGCCTTCTTCGCAGGACAGGTAGGTGTTGAAGTTCTTGATACGGGCCTGCGTCAATTCATTGCGGCAAGTGGTGATCAGCATGGAGTGAATACTGCCGCCTTGGGTGTTGATCGCGGCAAAGTCGCATTCCGCATCCCTGAAGCTGACCCAGGCACGTTGGGCGTTGCGCAAGGCTTTGAGGGTGTCAGCATCATCTTTAAGACGATTGCCGATTTCCTTGTAGAGCTTGTTCAGTTCGGCGTCCGAGTTCTTGTACTCGTTGCTAAAGCACTGATTCATGGCGTTTTGATTGGTCATGCTGCCGCAGTCGGCTGCCTGAACGGAAGAGGCGCTTGCCATCAAGCTGAGTCCTAAAGCGATCAGGCCGGTGTTCAATGCTTTTTTCATGAGGTTCTCCGGGTGTGCGGGCGTGGATAAGCGTATGAGTCTGGGTTGAGTCGCCAGGTGCAGCGCGTACTGCCTGTTTGCTTGGGGCAGGGTGTAAATCCTACTACAGAAGCGCGACAAGTCTGGTGCTTTGCAGGGCGACAATTAGGTTCCATAAATAGCATTGAGCCGCATCGGCTTGAACGGGCTATGTGCCCGATTCAAGACGATGCGGCTCAATGCTCCTGTCAGCAGGAGTCAGTGCAGCTTATTCGTCGTTGCTGTGCAGAAAGCGATACACCAGAGCGCCGATCACACCACCAATCAAGGGAGCGACCCAGAACAGCCACAGCTGTTCGATGGCCCAGGTGCCCTGGAAGAAGGCCACGCCGGTAGAACGCGCAGGGTTCACGGAGGTGTTGGTGATGGGGATGCTGATCAGGTGAATCAAGGTCAGGGACAGACCAATCGCCACGCCTGCCAGGCCAGCGTGACCACGCTTGTGGGTCGCGCCCATGATGATGAACAGGAAGAAGGCGGTCAGCACAATTTCTGCGATCAGGGCAGCGTTACGGCTGTAGTTGTCGGGCGAATGCTCGCCAAAGCCGTTGGAGGCAAAGCCTGCTACGGGATCAAAGCCGGTTTTGCCGCTGGCGATTAGGTACAGAACGCCGCCGGCCAACAGGCCGCCAATAACCTGTGCAATGATGTAGGGAATGGCGTCGCGAGCGGGGAAACGTCCACCAGCAACCAGGCCCAGCGTGACAGCCGGGTTGATGTGGCAACCGGAGATATTGCCGATGGCATAGCACATGGTCAGCAAGGTCAGACCAAAGGCCAGGGCTACCCCGGCAAAACCAATCCCCAGTTCAGGATAGGCAGCGGCAAAGATCGCACTTCCGCAGCCCCCAAAGACCAGCCAGAAAGTGCCCAGCGTTTCTGCGGTGCATCGTTTTAATAAAGACATGATATTGCCCTGTTAGTGATTTAACACGGCTGGATTCTAGCGATAAGAAAGAGGCGCTAACTCCTTGAAAGGAAAACAACTGTTAAAAGTTTTCCTTTGTTGAGGGTGGTGTTTTTTTATAGTAAATGTGAGAAATTTCGCTCGTGTGCTGGATTGTGTCGAGTGTAGGATCTTGTCGGGTTTGTGAAGACTTGTTTGGGCGATTCTCAGCCTTAATATCTTCCTCAACGACATAATGAAACTCGGGAACGCAGCTGCATATTCCAAGGTGCCCACATCAACATGACCCATTCCCTTGAAGCCCTGATCCTGTCTCTGGAAGAGCGCCTGTTTGATCGAGCCACTCGTCAAGACGTGACGATGCTTGGCGCTTTATTGGCCGACGAGTTTGTAGAGTTTGGAGCCAGGGGCGCGGCATGGAGTAAAGCAGACGTGCTACGTGATCTGCCTGAACAGGATTTTGTGCAGCGTCGCCTGAGCGACTTCAAGCTGCGCCTCCTGTCAGAGGATGTCGTCCTGGTGACTTACGTATGTGAAGTGTCAGGCGATGAAGGGCCGCAGCGATCCTTGCGCAGTTCCATCTGGAAGCAGGTACAGGGACGCTGGCAGATGGTGTTTCATCAGGGAACCCGAATGGCGCAGGAATAAAAACAGGGCCAAGATTGAACTGCCCCCACAGCCGGGATTGCTATCCAACTTTCGGGGGGCAGTTCAATCTTGGCCCTTGCTGTGCAGATCGCTCTTACGGCTTTTGCTGGATGAACGCTGCCGTTACGGGTGATACCTGATGGAAATCAAAAGCCTGATGGTAGATTTCCCCGCTCTTGGCCTCCACGGTTAACCACAGTTGATGCTCCAGCTGGCTATTGGGCGGGATGGCAACGTCTACTGCACGTGTCCAGCGGGTGTTGCTAAAAGCCTGACGGGGCGCAGGCATAGGCTCGGGCTTGCTGACTTGCAGATAGGCGCGGCGTATATGTGGATCGCAGGTCTCGCAAAAGCGAATCTGGAAGGCTTTGCGATGTGCGCCGGAAGGCCCACTGATGGGGGCTTTGTCATCCGTTTCAGCCAGCGCAAACGACCATGGACCAATCTGACCTTGCAGGGCATTGTTGCCAAATACAGGCTCCGGGCCTTGCTGCGCCAGATAAATCATGAAGGCGGCAGGGATGGCCAGAAGGGTGCTGGCAAAAACCAGGCTACGGGTAGTCAAGCGTGATGCCGTCGGCGTCCTTCCAACTTGAGCAGGCTCTGTACGTTTAGCCCCAGCGGTAGCTGAAGCAGCGCTTGAATTTGCCGCCGCCACTCCATTTTTCCCAACTACTGCGCTACTTGGTGCGGATTCAGTGCTACCTGTTCCAACCGCTTCAGGCGCTGCCTTCACAACTGGCGCAGGTCTGGCCCGCACAGGTTTCTTTTCCTGCCAAGGCCACCAGGGCAAGTAAAAGGTCAGTCCGGCACCGGCCATGGTCAGCCAACCCAGCCAGGCAACCGTACCCATGCTCCAGCCCCAGCCTTGCCAGCATAGAGCTAAAGCCACAGCCAGCAAGGGCCAGCCGAGCAGACGAAAGATCCGTCTTTCCTTCTCGCTGGGCGTGCGATGCAGCAGGAATTCTCCCTGGCGATCACTGGCCAAGGCCAGGCAGATAAAGCCCACCAGGCTGATGATAAAAACGGCCAGATTCAGCCACAGACTGGTATTGCTCATGGCAGCACTCCGGCGGGCATCAGCACAGCGCTGAGCACGGCGATCAAGGCCGTAGGCAGAACCATGCCCACCCAGGCGCGGGTGGCGCTTTTAGTGCTGAACACCCACATCACGGCGATGGTGTACCAGACAAAGCTCAACATATTCGCTGCCAGAACTGCCTGGGCTCTAGGCAAAGGCCAGAGCACGGTCAGCAATACTGTGGCAGCAGCGGCCAGGGCATAGCCGCCGACCGTGGCGGCCACAATGCGCGACAGCACTTGCAGGCGGTAGCGGGAAGTCAGACCACTCATCCGTTCACTCCCGCGGTTTGCAAGCTGGCCGGGGCAGCGGCTTTTTTAGGCAGGCTGGCAATGTGCCATTTGCGTTTCATTTTGATGGCGATATAGACAAAGAGAGCGGCCAGGCCAAACATGGTCAGGTCAAAGCCTGCCAGGCCCCAGTCGCCATGAATGATGGTGACACCCAGGTGACGATCGGTAGTCAGCAGGTTCAGGACGGGAATCAGGGCGTAGGCGGCGGCTGTCAGGCACAGCAGTTCCAGCCAGGCGCGCTTCAAGGGGCGCCAGGAGGCATACAGGAAGGACCAGCCCCAGACCAGGAACAGAGCATGGAACTCCCAGGCCGCGCGGTCAGCCATATTGACGGGCAAGAGGCGGTTGGCCCAGAAGTAGGCGGCCAGACCTAGCGGCAAACCGGCCAGGGTTCCGGCATTCAGGATTTCCACCAGACGCAGGCCCGCGGCATCAAAGCGCTCGGAGACGCTAAGCGCGGCGGCTTTGGCCATGCGTTTTTGATGCTGGGTGCGACGCTTCACGGTCCACAGCACCAGGCCTGTTCCAATAACGGCGCAGCCCAGCAAACCAGAAATAAAGTACAGCCAGCGCAACCACCATTCGGCAAACACACCTTCGTGCAAGGCCAGCAACACGCGGTGCGTATCTCCGGTGACATTGCTATTGTTCTCCGGCTCCATGGCACTGCCGTCGATGGCGTTAAAGCGCAGGGTTTCGGCACGGGTCCAATACACGCCCGTGACGCCGGTGCGACGCAGTTCTACATAAGCCTGACTATCTGCCGGGTGCGTAATCTGCACCGAGGCAATGCTGTTCTTGCCCCAGGCTTGTTCAGCGCTATGCATCATCTCGCTTAGCGAGGCCTGCGGCGCGCTGATGGGCAGGAAGTCCCGTTTTTGCTGGCGAAGGTCCTGGAAGTAAGCCTGTCGTCCTTCTTCCGTCGCGCCGTACATGACTTCTCGCCCGGTCGGCATGTAGATGGACATGAAAAAGATCAGGCCCGTGTAGGTGATCATCAGAAAAAAGGGCAGGGACATCACGCTGACGATATTGTGCGCGTCCAGCCAGGAGCGCTGCCCCTTGCCGGGTCTGAAAGTGAAGAAATCGGTGAAGATTTTCTTGTGAGTCACCACGCCTGTAATCACGGCCAGCAGCATCAGCATGGTGCAGATACCGACCAGCCAGATAGCGACCGGGTAAGGGATGTAGTGCAGGGCGTAATGCATGCGATACAGGCCAGTGCCACCGGCCGTGGCGCGGGGCTCGGTTTCAGGCTGAATCTGGCCGGTGACCGGGTCCAGCTCTTCGCCTCCGCGACGGGCGCGTTGACCGGGCTGGGGCATTTCTTCCCAGCCAATGGATAGCCCTTGTGTGGCACGCGGGTTCAGGGCTTGATGCGGCAGGGTAATGGTCCAGGCTTTGGATTCTGCCGGGGCATGCGCTTGCAGCTGCGTCAGGGCCTGATCCAGCATCTGGCTGGATTGCTCGGGCAGGACTTGCATGGGCAAGGGACGCTCCGGCTCCATCCAGCGGGTGATTTCATCGTCTACATAGCCTGCGGTGCCGGTGACGAAGACGAAAAACAGGATCCAGCCCACCACCAGACCGACCCAGGTATGCAGCCATGCCATACATTGGCGAAATGACTCTTTCACGCTGACGCGCCTCCTACTTCAGCACCGTCTCCGGGTGCTGGATTGATGACCATTAAACCGAGAAAAGCCGTGCTTGCTTGGCAGCTGTGGGTGACGGATTGAGTCCGCCATTCTTGTACGCTGCGCTCATCACGCAAGCTTCGCTTTTCAGTAAGCAAGTTCTTGGTGACAGAGAGGGGAAGAGGGCATCAGGCTTGAAACAACGGCAGAATAATAGCAATCATTCTCATTTCGGTGTTGGGAATTTCCAGCTTTCAAGGCTTTATTCAGAAATTAATGCGGCGCCATAGCTGTTTTGGCGTTTTCCATAGGGAAAAACGCGGTTGAGAGGGAGGCGGGGCGATGAGCTGGTGAGACTCGGGCGGGAATAAGTCTTGTCGGTTCCGGGCTGAGGGCTGAACGCCGGGATGAGGCAGAAGGGAATACGCCTTGCAGGCATTCCACGCTACTAGCAAATCTTATGGACTATGGAGTTGGACCATAGAGCGTTAACTGCCGGTTGATGAGGCCAGAATCCCCATCAAAAAGGCCCCGGCTAGCAAAGTGCCGGGGCCAGCTGAATTTCTGCTTCGCCGGGAGTTTTAGAGCACCACAAACAGCAGCCAGACGACGACCGGGGCAATAACCGTGACGGCAGCGCCGTATAGCAAAAGCTGACGGAAGAAGGCATCACGCGACACTCCCTGGGCATTGGCCAGTACCAGTGCGCCATTCGTGGAGAAGGGGCTGACGTCCACAATGGTGGAGGATACGGCCATGGCCGCAATAAAGCCCACCGGCCCCACGCCGCCATCGCCTTGCAAAAAGGGCACGGCCAGTGGAATCAGCGAACCCAGCACGGCGGTGGAAGAGGCGAAAGCCGACACGACCGCACCCACAAAAAGCAGCAGCAAGGCCGCCATCAAGGGAGAGGTCAGTTGGGCAACGCTATGGCCGACAAAATCAATCGTGCCCATGGATTCCATCACGCCCACATAGGTGCTGACACCCACAATCAGCATGATTTCAGGCCAGGACACCTGGCCCAGCGCGCGTTTTTGCAGATTGGGGGCCATCAAGGTCAGTACCAGACCGATGGTGATCGAGGTAAAGCCAATATCCTGTTTGAAAAACAAGGTCAGAACGGCCAGGATGAACAGGCCGATCAAGGTAAGGACGCGATACCAGTGCGGGGCCTCGCTGGCACCATTGCCGGCTTCGACCAGGGCATCGGGACTTTTCCGGGCAGTCTTGCGCTCTTCGCCAAAGGCTTCGGCTTCGGCATCGCCGAATACTTGCGGTCCACCCGAGCCATGGGCCACGCGGGCAACGTTTACGTCTGCTGAACTTAAGTCCACTTTCTGACGCATCAGCTTCAAACCACCCATCCACACGAACAGCAAAATGGACACGGCCAGGTTGATGCCCAGGCTGGCCATCATGGTGGCCATTTCATTCAAGGGCAAACCGGCGGCGCTGACCACACGGTTGGTGATGCCGCCATAAATACTGATTGGGGAGAAGCCGCCCCCTTGCGCACCATGTATCACCAGCAAACCCATCAGGAGCGGGTTGATGCCGTACTGGCGGGCAAAGCCCAGTGCAATCGGGGCAATGATGGCAACGGCAGCCGGGCTGACGGCGCCGACAGCGGTCAATGCGGCCGTGATCAGAAACATGATCCAGGGAATGGCGGCGATGCGGCCACGCACTGCTCGCACGGCCATGCTGACCAGCCAGTTGATCGTGCCGTTGTTCTGAGCCAGAGCGAACAAATAGGTAATACCGGCCAGTGTCAGAAACAGGTCAGCCGGAAAGCCGCCCATGATTTCTTTGGCGCCCATGCCCGCCACCAGCGTACCCACCAGAAAAGCGCCTACAAAAGCAATCAGCCCCATATTGATGGGCAGGGCAGTTGCCAGCACGAACATACCTCCTAATACGGCAATGGATAGCCAATGCATATGTCTCGTCTCCTTGTAAGTGAACCTTTTGCAGGTTTCTGGAAACGACCATATCAGTGGCGGTATGGGGCTATCAATAAAGCTTATGACTGAACAATTACGCTAAACGTAATGATTAGTCAGGGAGGCGATGGTTGAGCTTTCAACTAGCACGCTTTTGTACTTGCACGGAGCAGGCGCGGTTTTCAGGAAGTGGGGCAGCAGGAGTCGGGAATCGAGTGAGGGGCGTTGTGGCTGGGGCAGATAGAAGGGGGGATCAGATGGGTGTGAAGGGGCGCAGGCTGTGAAAGCGAGCTGTTTATGGCGGGTCCAGTTCTGCCAACAATTCGCTGCTGTGAATTGTGCGCCCGAAGTGATGTTTCCACAGCTTGATGCCTAGTTCGCCGGAGCGATCCAGGGACGAGCCTACCGTCAGATCCGTAATTAGCGTGGGGTGCAGCCCGGCATCAAACAAGGCAAAACCGGCTGCCAGTACGCAGGTATCGGTTTGAATGCCGCAGACCAGAATGCGATCAGCCTGGCATTGCTGCAAATACTCCATCGCCGCCGGGCTGGGGGCATAGCCGTGCTTGATGAAGATTTGTTTGGCATCGACCAGACAGCGATCGCTGCGTGGTGGGCACCAGCCCAGTTGGCTGGAAAAGGGCGTTTGCGACTCGTCGTGCAGTTCAATCAAGGCCGCGCAAGGCAGGCGGGTGCTCAGGGCGTTAATGCCGTCAATCAGCCACGGGGGTGGTGAAAAGTAGCTTTGCACATCGACAACAAGCAGGATCTGTCGCATTGCGGGAGTCTCAATAAGAGCGCATCAGCGATGCCAGACGGAGGTGGCCTGGGCAGTCTGAAGAGCCGTCAATCAAGCCCTTATTGAAACATGGACTCAGGCGCTTGGGCGGGCCCAGGTCAGGCGTGCACCGACGATGATGCCCAGCACCGCCAGCAAGGAGGTGGCCGACAAGGTGGACAGGCCGCTCAAACCCTGGCCTATGGTGCAGCCCAGGGCCAGCACGCCACCGACTCCCATCAAGGCTCCGCCTGCCATGGAGCGCAGCATGTGGCGGGGTGACTCAAAACCTTCCAGCTTCCAGCGGCGACGCAGCAGGGCGCTTAGCAAGGAACCGGCCACCACACCCGCCACAATCATGATGGTAAAGCGCGGGCTCATGCCGGTGGAGATCATGGCGTATTGAATGCTTTCACCAATTGGGGCGACAAAGCTTAGCGAGCTGACGGGCAAAGGCTCGAAGGGATCATCGCCCAGCCAGCCCGTGGTCAGCCAGCCTGCCACAATCAGCAGTCCTATGAGTGCTCCAGCCAGCAGGTCATTGAGGCGCTGGCCGTCCTGTCGGCGCAGCAGGGAAAAGGCGATCAGCCCCGCGACAATGAGGGCAATCACAATAGATCGGACGGGGCCTTCGGGCAGAGTGACCGCCGGCAAAGTGACACTGCTGGCTTGGGCGATGCTCATGCGCAGCGGTGCCAACAGGCCCGTCAAGGTGATATAGGCGGCGATGCCCAGACAAAGCACGACGACAAAGGAGCGAAGATTCCCCTGTCCCAGCAAAACCAGAGCACGGGCACCGCAGCCATTGGCCAACGTCATGCCGGCACCAAACAACACGCCACCCAGCGGCACCAGCAGCCAGGAAAAGGTGGGGTTCAGGTACAGGACCTTGTCCAGACTGATCAGGCCATAGCCTGCGGCCAGTTGTGTCCCGGCCAGGGCGACGGCCAGCGCCAGGGCAAAACCCTGGAGCTTGTAGCCGTTGCGCCCGGACCAGCGCTCGGTCAAGCCACGATAAAAGCAAAAACCACTGAGCTGGCCGCCAATGCCAAAGAGCAGGCCAATGGCCAAGCTAACCCACAGTACAAGTTCTGTATTCATCATGTGCGCTGGATGTTAGGACCGGATTAGAACCACTTAGCCTTTGGTGCCCCAGATGTCGCGACTGATCGCGGCATACCAGGCCTCGCCATACTGGGCTTCCTGCTTGCGAAAGGCCGGGCTGGCTTCTTTGGGGCTGACCCCGCCGGAGGCTTCGGCCAACTTGTCATCGGCAAAGGCGTACAAGTGCCCCACGGAAATGCCGTAGTCGGGAGCGATCAAACTGTAGCAGGTATTGCTTAGTGTGGCCTGTGGTGCAGGCTTGCCGCTCAAGGCATTAATGATGGAGGCTGCTGCCAGCTTGGCCTGTGTATTGGCCGAGAAACCCGACTTGGGCATGGGCGAGGCAATGGTGGCATCGCCCACCACATAGATGTCCTTGACCTGCTCGGACTCGAAGGTATGCGGGTCAATCGGCACCCAGCCGCTGGCGTTGGTGACACCGGCCTGCTCGGCAATGGCCCCGGCTTTTTGTGGCGGGATGACGTTCAGCACGTCAGCTTTGTGAATCTCGCCAAACTCGGTTTCCACGCTTAGCTTGGCCGCATCCACGCGGGTGACTTTGCCGTCTTTGGAGAAGGGCACCCATTCAATCATGTCGCCATAGACTTGTTTCCAGCCGTCCTGGAACAGGCCTTGTTTGGAGAAGCTGTCTTTGGCATCCAGAATCAGAATCTTGGATTTGGGTTTGTTCTGCTTGAAGTAGTGGGCCACCATGCTGGCGCGCTCGTACGGGCCGGGCGGGCAGCGGAAGGGGTTTTCGGGGGCCACCATAATGAAGGTGCCGCCATTGGGCATGGCATCCAGCTGGCTTTTCAGCAAACGGGTTTGATCGCCTGCTTTCCAGGCGTGCGGAGCCAGCAAGGAAGCGGCCTCGTCATAGCCTTCCAGCGTGTTCCAGCGAAAATCAATGCCAGGCGAGAGCAGCAGCTTGTCGTAGGACAGCTTCTGGCCCTTGGACAGGGTCAGGGTCTTGGCCTGGGAGTCGACGGCGGTGGCCAGGTCGTGAATCACGTCGATCCCGGCGGCGCGCAAATCATCGAAACCGTGGCCTTGCTGTTCAAAGCGGCGCAAACCGGCCAGATACAGATTGGTGAAGGGGCAGGTGTAGAACGTGGTGGCCGGTTCAATCAAGGTGACTTTCAGGGACGGATCACCGCGCTTCAAGTAACGGGCAGCCGTTGCCCCGCCAAAGCCGCCACCGACCACAATCACATGGGCCGAGCTGCTGCGTGCGTACACCGGCAGGGTGCTTAAGGCCAGGCCAGCCACACTGGTTTTACCGACACGGCTCAGCCATTGGCGACGGGAGGAGTTCAAGGGGGTGCTCATTCTTAACGTCCTTCCGCAACGCTGCGAGGGGTGGAGGAGATTTCAGAGAAATGACGTGCCAGGGCTTCCAGATCCGCGTCCTGGTAGCCTTTGACCAGACGACTCATGATGGTGGTGCCTGCCGGAGGTGTGTCCGAAGCAAAGGCGCGCAGTTGCTCCAGCAAGGCAGCTTCGGGACGGCCTGCCAGCGAGGGAATGATGGTCGTGGAACGCCCATCCGGGCCGTGACAGTTCGCACAGGAGTTGGCCACCGTTTTGATGTCCAATGTGGAACTGGCCCAGGCCGGCGCGGTGGCACTGCTGGCCACGAGCAAGGCGGGGGCGATAAGGAGACGACCTACCAGAGAGAGGGACATGGGCATTCTTCTTGTCAATGTGCTTCGTTGTAGGAAAGGACGCCAGCGTAGCATTACCGTTAAGCCCACCCTGTATGACTATATAGAACGCTGTTATGAACTCAGCGCCCGGGCAGGGCGCTGAAGAGGGCAGGTCTGGGAGTCTGGCAGCAAGTGGCAAGCAATCAGCCGCTGATGCTCAGCTCCGTCTGGCCGGTAATGACGGCACCTTGATCGTCCGTCCAGCTCATCTCCAGAGCCCCGGAGTGTCGTGCAACAAAGGTAAATTCAATGTACGGGTTTTGGGAAATCGCTGTTTCCGGCTGCCAGTTGAACAAGGGCTCGCCGTTAAAGGTGGCCTTGAATTCGTGGATGATGTTGCGCGGCACAACCTGACCTTCTTTGCTCAAGCGCAGACCGCTTTCCATGCGGTGCTCGACCAGGGCGCGCACGCGCACCATTTCGCCCGCCTTGGGCTTGGCATTGCTGATCCAGATACGTGGTTTACTCATGAGTGCCCCTTGTTTACATGCCGCAGCCACCAGCCGTCACGGTGATGTGATGCTGGGCGCTCAGGACGCGGCCGTCGCTTAACCGTGCCAGGGCGCGGATGGTTTGGGTTTCAATCAGACGCAGACGAACGGCCACTTCCGTTGTTCCGGCCAGGGCCGTGAAGTTGAAGCGGCAGGCCAGCGGATGCGGGTTGCCTTGGGCCAGAATGATCAGTTCCTGGCAGTACACATCGTCGCTTGCGGGCAAGTCCAGCACCACTTTGACGGGCACTGCGGCGGGGTTGTCGCCCAGAGCAGGCATATCCAGCTTCATGCCTTTTTCTTCTGGGCTGGCGCCTTTCAGGAACTCGTCCACAATGGCTTGCACCTGGGCCGCCGTGGCCGGTTTCAGCAATTGATCAAAGGCAACTTGCGCATGCAGATTGATGGGCAGCCACGCGGCGCCCAGTCCGGCGGCACTGCCCAGCACAAGCTGGCGGCGGCGGACAAAACGGGAAGGAAGTTTAGAGGAAGTCATTGAAACGGCTCTGGATCCACTGGAAGTCTTCTTGAACAAGGTCGGGGGTACGTACGTCCATATCAATCTGCGTTTGCAGAACCTTGCCGCTTGCGTCCAGCTCGTATTCAAACTTGACCGAGATTTCTTCTTGCGGATCCCCGTTGACCATCATGTAGCACAGGTTGTCGGGCAGGACGGGCACCACTTCCTTGCCCGCAATGCGCTCCGCCAGATTCTGGGAAACGATTTTGGCCACCGCGTGCGCCACGTGAGCGCTCTTGGGGTAGTGGCCGAACTGGTCGGAAATAAAGCCCATGGAGTCCCCGACCACGTAAACATTGTCGTCGTCACGAGAGGTGAACAGGCGCGGGTCAATATTGGCCCAGCCTGTTGGCTTGCCGTCAGGACCTGTGCCGACCAGGCCCGCATTCCAGACCATGTCGGCGGCCTGATGCGGGGGCATCAGCACGGCGTCGTCAAAATCAAAGTCGCCAGCGGTGGTCTTGATGTGTTTCTTGAAGGGATCTACTTCGCGCACTCGGGCATTGGGGACGTGGGTGATGATGTCCGGGTACAGCTCCTGGAAAGCCGCGCGGTAGCCTTCGCCAATGGGGGCGATGGTGGGCTTGGGGTCCAGAATAATGATCTTGCCCGGAATCTTGTTGGTCTTGATATGCCAGGCCATCAGACAGGCGCGCTCGTAGGGCGAGGGCGGGCAGCGATGGGGTGGCGGGGGCAGCGTCATCACAATGGTGCCACCCTTGAAGGCCTTGAGCTTGTTCTTCAAGGCGAACATCTCGGCATTCGGGATGTAGGCGTTGGGGAAATGCTGGCGGGTGTATTCCGCCGCATAAGTGTCATTGCCGAACCAGGCGTCGTAGGCATTGCGTATGCCGCCCGACAGGATCAGGTAATCGTATTCCAGCGCGCCCTGGGTGGTGCGCACGGTTTTCTTGTCGCGTTCGATGGCGGTGACTTCGGCATGCACCAGGCTGTAGCCGTATTTGATGGATGGCGCCAGCATGTCGTGGTTCAGGAAATCGGTGTTGACGATGTCAATCAGCCACTTGTTGCTCATGGGGCCGGACCAGAACGTGGGGTTGCGCTCGATCAATACCACTTGCGCCTGCGGCACCAGTTTGGACAGGTATTTGGCGGCTGTCATCCCGCCCCAACCGCCGCCACAAATGACAATGCGCGGGCCTTTGGTGTGGCGCGGCAGGATTTGGCTGGTGTTGGTGATGATGGCGGGGGCAGACAGGCTGGTGGAGGGCAGAACCAGCGTTCCAAGTGCGGCGGCTGGGGTGGCCAGCAGGAAGTTTCTACGTTTCATTGTATGTTCCTCGTGATCATGACATGACACACGTCAATCAGGATGAGTAGACCGCTTAGTGCGAGCCAGTATAGCCAAGAGTGCTTTGATTGCGTGGGGATTTTTTATAGGCTGAAGTGAGTTGTTCAGGCCTCAAATACCGTTTGGCGCTGAAATGGCGGCGCTTTTCCCCAGGCGTTCTTGTGTTGGAGATGGCAGGGGCAGCTGGCCCGGACATGGTGCGCAGTGGCATCCCGGATGCAAGGGCGGGGCTAGACAAACAGGATGGACAGGCTCAGGAAACAACAGAATCTCCGGATTTTTACAATTAAAAAGTAACGGAGCTATCTTTGTGGACGCAATCGGAGGATAGTTCAGGGAGAGAAAATTTTTTTCTCTGATCGTTATTACATTTAGGACTTATTTTGAAGACAGAAATTGGTATTGTGAAGTGGTTCAACAGCGAAAAAGGCTTCGGATTCATCGTGCCGGAGAACGGCGGCAAGGATCTCTTCGCACACCACAGTGAAATTCAGGGAACCGGGTTCAAAACTCTGGAAGAGAACCAACGCGTTTCCTTCATCGAAGGTGCAGGCCAAAAAGGCCCATGCGCAACTAAAATCCAAATTCTTTGATGATGGGCTTGCCTGAAACAGGCAAGCACCGCGTCAAACAGAAAGGCCGGACCCTCATGGGCTCCGGCCTTTTTTTATTGCGTGGCTTGGTTTCAGTTGCCCTGGTCGGCAAGGGGCACGGTCAGACGCGCTTCCAGTCCGCCACTTTTGCGATTCAGCAGCTCCAGCGTTCCGCCATGCTGGGTGGCGATCGCGTTCACAATCGACAAGCCCAAGCCATAGCCCGCCTGTTGTTGCGAGCCACGCCAAAAACGGTTCATGGCCAGATCCCGTTCGCTGTCGCTTAATCCGGGACCGTGGTCCAGCACCCTGAGACGCAGATAGCCCGGCTCTCCTGCTTCAATCCGCAGGCTGATCGGTTGCTGGGCTTTGGTATAGCGCAAGGCATTGTCGATCAGGTTCTGTACGGCCACTGTCAGCAGGGTTTTTTCAATCTGCACCGGGCCGGGTTTGCTGCGTATATCCAGCGTGATCTGGTCTATGGTGTCGCCGTAGATGGCTTTAAGGGCATGCAGGGCAGCGTATACCGCCTCGTCGGCCTGGCTACTTTCCATTCGGGCGCTTTGCCCGTCCAGCCGTGCCAACTCCAGCAGCCGCTGCAAAATGTTCTGTAGCTGTTGCACGCCCTGGTCTGCCTGGCTCAAGGCCGTATCCAGCGTGTTGCGTTCTCCAGGACGTTGGGCAGCCAGATGGGCAACTTGAATATGGGTTTTGATTCCGGTAAGGGGTGTACGCAGTTCGTGGGCAGCGCTATCGGTAAAGCGGCGTTCGCGCATGATGGCGGCTTGTTGTCGCTCCAGCAGTTCTTCAAGGGTTCGCAGCAAGGGTTGCAGCTCAACCGGGACGTTGACTTTGGGCAGTGGGCTGTCATCCCCAGGACGACGGCGCGACAGCATGTCCCGAATTCGCTCCAGGGGAGCCAGGCCGTGACCGATACCAACCCACAAAAGCAGCAGGCTGCCAAACAAGGCCACGACAAAGGGCAGGCCAGCCGAGAGCATGATTTCCCGTACCAGTGCTTCGCGTATTTCTATGCTGTCGGCGGCGGCAATCTGAATATGGCCTTCGCGCAGCACAAAGGTGCGCCAGCGCTTGCCACCATGCACGTGCGTGCCAAAGCCCAAAGCCACTTGTGACATATCCGGGCTACCCGCAGTTCGGCTGACCGCCTGAATTTCTACTTCACTGCGCACCACACTGATTTCGCAAGCCACCCCATCTCGGGCAATGATGTCCAGGGGGCGCTCCGCGGATTGGGCCAACTCCTGCAAGTTTGGAAATTGGGCCACCAGTCCAGCCACCATGCGGGCCGATGCTGCCAGTCGGCTATCCAGCGCTTCACGCAAGGAGTGGCGTGCATCCATCAGCATCCAGGTGGCGACCGCACTCCAGAGCACGGTCAGGGAAATGCCGATAACCAGCAGCAATCTAAGGCGTAGGCTCATGGTGTGAAATACCTAACCGGCAGGCCCCAGTTTGTAGCCCAGGCCCCGCACGGTCTCGACAATATTGCTGCCCAGCTTGCGGCGCAAATGGTAGATGTGCACATTGATAGCATTGCTTTCCAGATCCTGATCGTAGCCGTAGACGCTGTCGCACAGTTGTTCGGCACTCAGGATGGTGTGCGGTTTGCTGAGCAGGGCACGCAACAAGGAGAGCTCACGTCGCGCCAGACTGACTGGCTTGCCGTCCAGGGTGACATGGCCGGTGGAGGCACAGAAACTGAGTCGCCCATATTCAATGCAATCTGTTTCGTGGCCCGCCACACGTCGTGTCAATACATGCAGGCGTGCCAGCAGCTCGTCCAGGTCAAAAGGTTTGATGACATAGTCATCGCCCCCACCCAGCAGCCCTTCAACCCGGTGATGCAGGGCGTCGCGAGCCGTCAGAATCAGAATGGGCAGTTTACGGCCTTGTTCGCGCCAACGCCGCAGCAGCGTCAGCCCGTCCTGATCAGGTAAACCCAGATCCAGAATACAGACATCAAAGTGCGAAGACAGCAAGGCCGTGTCGGCCAGGCTGGCCGTGCCCACGTGGTCCACGGTCAGCCCATGCAGTCGCAAGCCCGCCACAATTCCGCTGGCGACGAGCGCATCATCTTCAATAAGTAAAACGTGCATTCTCCCCCCCTGTGGTAAATGCGGCTTGTGCAGGCAAAGCCTGATGTTTATTACGTTTCGGCGTTCATGTTAGCAGCCTTGAGGGCAGGGGCGAGAGGGAAAGTTCTCTTAATTTGGCCTTAATCCTGATCCTCTACTGTGATGTAGATTGCATTGCATTTGTATCTCGGTACTTACTTTTTTAATAAAACCGGCTTGGGCAATGACGTTTCTTTAGGCTTAGCCGCATGACAGATATCGGGCATTTATTCACATGACTCCTATATTAGGAATATTACTGGCGACCAGTTTTGTCGCCTCTTTGGTGGCACTGGGCATTCTTGTCTGGGCCGTGGCAAACAAGCTGATCTTCGTTGGGAAGAACGAAGCTGAGACCATCTTCATGAAAGGTGAGCTTGGTCAGCCGGATGACAGTGCTTCCTTTGGGGGGGAGAACGAAGCACAGACGCATCGCTTTGACGTTTTGCGTGCCGGTATTGACCGCAGTGGTCGGGGGCCGGTTCTGCTTCTGGTCACGGTCGGGATTACCTGGCTGCTGATCGGTTCGGTGTTTGGCGTGATGGCCTCGCTGAAATTGCATTGGCCCGATTGGCTGGCCGACGTGGCACAAGTGACCTTTGGTCGTGCGCGTACCTTGCACCTGAACATCGTGGCTTACGGCTGGTTGTCGGTGACCGGGATTGGCGTGGCTCTGTGGTTGTTGCCGCGTATTTTTCATACGCCTTTGCGACGTCCCAATATGGTGTACTTCGGCGCTGCCTTGTGGACCCTGGGGGTATTGGGCGGCACGATTGCCGTGGCCAATGGCTGGTCCGACGGGATCGAGTGGCTGGAATTCCCCTGGCAGATCGACATTCTGTTGGCAGTAGGGGGCTTTTTCCTGGCCTGGCCTGCCATTGAAACCGCCGCCAACCGCAAATCGCGCCACATCTATGTGTCGGGCTGGTATTTCCTGGCCGGCATGGTCTGGTTTCCGTTCCTGTTTCTGGTGTCCAACATCCCCGGTCTGCACATCGGTGCTCAGCAAGCAACCGTGAACTGGTGGTTTGCTCACAACGTGCTGGGTCTGTGGCTGACGCCGATGGGTGTAGGTGCGGCGTACTACATCATCCCCAAGATCATCGGCAAGCCCGTGTATTCCTACAACGTGTCCTTGCTGGGTTTCTGGAGTCTGGCGCTGTTCTACAGCCAGGTCGGTATTCACCACTTGATGGGCGGTCCGGTGCCAACCTGGGCCGTCACCTTGTCCGTGGTGCACAGCATCATGATGTTTGTGCCGGTGATTGCCGTGGCCATTAACCAGCACGTAACCGTTGCGCAGAACCTGTGGGCCTTCAAGCAATCCATGGCCCTGCGTTTCGTCTGGATTGGCGCGCTGATGTACACCTTGTCCTCCTTCCAGGGTTCGCTGGAAGCCATCCGCTCGGTGAACTCAGTGACGCACTTCACGCATTACACCGTCGGTCACGCTCACCTGGGCGCCTACGGCTTTGTGTCCATGGTGATGTTCGGCACGCTGTATTACATGATGCCGCACATTCTGGGACGTCGCTGGCCCTTCCCGGCTCTGATCAAAACCCATTTCTGGCTGGTGACGGCAGGCTTCACGATTTACGTGCTGGCTCTGAGCATTGCCGGTGTGGTGCAGGGCATGGGCTTGATGGACCCAGGTTCAAGTTTTGGCGAGATCACTCGCAAGATGGTTCCGTATCTGGAAGCCCGCTCCATTGGCGGCACCATGATGACACTGGGCCACTTTGTCTTTGCGGCTCACTTTGCCTTGCTCTTGCTGCGCAAAGGTTCCGCTGTTAATGCGACTCCTACACTTGCTCGGGCAGATGCGTCATGAATCGACTCTTACCTTTACTAATCGGGGCCATTGGCGTGTTGCTGCTGGCTACCTTGATGCTGGTGATTTTGCCAGCCTGGCAATTGCGTACCTCGGAACCGCCGGAGCAGTTGCAACCCTATACCGCCCAGCAACTGCTGGGGCGTGACGAGTACGTGGCCAACGGCTGTTTGTACTGTCACAGCCAGCAGCCACGCTCTACCGGTCAAACCCTGTTTGATACGGCACGTGGCTGGGGCCGTGCGTCTACACCGGGCGATTACTTTTACGATTCGCCCCACCTGCTGGGCACCATGCGTACCGGTCCGGACCTGTTTAACGTCGGTGCGCGCATGAAAAGCCGTGACTGGCATTTGACCCACCTGTATCAGCCCCGTGCGATTTTTGACTGGAGCCTGATGCCGTCCTATCCCTATATGTTCGAACTGAAGGACCAGGTTTCCGAAGGCGATGTAGTGGTGCGTTTGCCAGAGTCCCTGCAGCCTGCGGGCAAGCATGTGGTTGCTCGCAAGGAAGCGCTGGACTTGGTGGAGTACCTGCTGGCTCTGGATCGCACCTATGCGACCAGCGCGCAGGAACTGGATAAACGTGACCGTGGCTACGATCGTCGCCCCGCTGAAGCCTCGACGGATTCGGGCGCTAAATAGGACAAGTCATGACAATGGAAAAAGTTTCTAGTTCGCCCCAGGTCGAGAACATCGACCCCACCTTCGAGCCGTGGGAGCCGCCGCGTCCCATTCCGATCTTCCTGTTGGCTGTGCTGTTCGCCTTGGCCTTGGCCGGTGTGGGTCTTTACCTGCACGATCTGGCGCCACATGCCGCAGCGGACAAGCCGACCGCTGCTATTGTTGCTTCCAATGCAGGCGGCACCCCTGTGGTGCCAGCCATTCCCGCATTGAAGGATGCACCCGTACTGGTGCATTCGGGGCAGGGCAGTGTGTGGAGCTGTGCTTCCTGCCACGGCGAGGCCGGTGAAGGCGCAGGCATCACTCCTCGTTTGGCCGGTATACCCGAGGCGTATCTGCTCAAGCAACTGGAGGATTTTGCTCAAGGTACACGCCTGAACGAGTCCATGCAGTACGTAGCTCGCGGTTTGAAGCCTGAGGATATGAAAGAGCTGGCTGCTTACTACGCCAAGCTGCCTGCTCCTGCCATTAATGTGCCCAGTTCGGAAGCGAACCTGGCCCGTGGCGAAGCCCTGTTCCATAAAGGGGACTGGAAGCAGAACGTGCCTGCATGTATCAGTTGCCACGGCAGTCAGGGTGAAGGCGTAGGTACGTCTTTCCCGCCGTTGGCTGCGCAGCAGGCCGAGTACTTGTTCAGTCAGTTGTCGGCCTGGAAAGGTGGTCATCGTCACAACTCGCCGCAAAGCCTGATGGATGACATCGCATCGCGCTTGTCCTACGAGGACCTGTATGCGGTTTCCTATTACGCCGCCTCGCTGCCAGCCAATGGCAAGCAGGCGAAATAAGATCAGAACAGAGAGCTTTTTATGAAAGACACTCAAAAAAATGGTCGCAGCAAATCCACCATGTCGGGTGGGCGCAGACTGGCCTGGGGGGCCGGTATTGGTGTGCTGCTTTTTGCGA
This sequence comes from Alcaligenes sp. 13f, assembly GCF_020496585.1. NCBI lineage: Bacteria > Pseudomonadati > Pseudomonadota > Betaproteobacteria > Burkholderiales > Alcaligenaceae > Alcaligenes > Alcaligenes sp. 13f. The sequence goes on along the minus strand of NZ_JAHKKC010000014.1, from coordinate 1,150 downwards.
TTGGCTATGGCATGAACGCCAAGGGTTGGTTGTCCTTTTCCCTGGGTTCGCCCGACAAGGGCACCATCCAGCTTGGCGAGGCCACCTATAGTCGTGAGGCCATGGAAGCCGATCGCAAGGCACAGAGCAAGGACAAGCATTCGGTCACGGCTGGTATGCCGGTAGGCGCAGATGGTTACTACGTGCCACCGCCAGAGAGCAGCATTCCGGATACGCCGTATGGCGAGGCGGTTCGTCGCGGTCACAAGATCTTTATGGAAACCTCGACCACGGTGTCGGATCACGTGGGCAATACCTTGGCTTGTGTGAACTGCCACCTGGACGGCGGTCGTCGTGAACACTCTGCGCCTATGTGGGGAGCCTATGTCAGCTATCCCGCCTATCGTGCCAAGACCAAGGCGATCAGCACGCTGGAAGATCGCATCATTGGCTGTTTTACCTATTCCATGAATGCGCAGGCTTCGCCCTCGGGTGTTGCGCCGCCCGCTGGCAGCGACGTGTATCGTGACTTGATGACTTATATGTACTGGATGTCCGATGGGGCGCCTACGGGTCAGAAGTTGCCGGGTGCTGGTTTCCCCAAAGTTAAAAAGACTGAGCTGGGCTATGACGTAGCACGCGGTAAAGAGGTCTACACCAACAACTGTGTCTTGTGTCATGCGGTCGATGGCCAGGGGCAGAAGGATGCCGAAAGTGGCGTGGTGTTCCCGCCTTTGTGGGGCCCCAACTCGTATAACTGGGGTGCCGGGATGGCTCGTATTGATACGGCTGCTGGTTTCATCAAGGCCAATATGCCTTTGGGTAAACCGTTCTCCTTGTCCGATCAGGATGCCTGGGACGTAGCGGCTTACATCAATAGTCATGAGCGTCCCAAGGATGCTCGTCAGAAGGGGACGGTTGAGCAAGCGCGTGTGGAGTTCCATGATGGCGAGGAAAGTTACTACGGTAAGGAGGTGAACGGCGTGATCTTGGGTGGGGGCGTGGAGAAGTAAGGCTTTGGCCTGTTTGCTGTTTGTTTGAAGATGAGACCGCCTCAGTTTCTTTTGGGAACTGAGGCGGTTTTGTTTTGGGCTTCTTCTTCTTCTTCTTCTTCGTTTTCCTGAGTGTTGAGGAGTGGGGGGGGGGAGCAGGAGGGTTGGGAGATAAGGAG